>JBGSYX010000087.1:0-10356 GCA_041750735.1 Cyclobacteriaceae bacterium | reverse complement strand
CACTGCTCTATTGTCAGGGTGGACCGCAGTCAGCACTTTCGCAGTTTTACTCATTCCGCTGGAATTTCCAGGTAATGTCAGCCCGGGGTTATATTGTTGTAGCCCCAAACCGTCGCGGGATGCCAGGCCATGGTGTTGAGTGGAATGCCGCCATCAGCAAAGATTATGGCGGGCAACCCATGCGCGATTACTTATCTGCCATAGACGAAATCGCTAAGGAAAAATATGTTGACAAGGATCGGCTTGGATGCATCGGCGCCAGTTTTGGTGGTTATTCTGTTTTTTACCTGGCAGGCAACCACAACAAGCGCTTCAAATCGTTTATAGCCCATGACGGCATTTTCAACATGGCGAGCATGTACGGAACCACCGAAGAACTCTTCTTCAATACCTGGGACAATGGTGGTGCTTACTGGGAAAAAGACAATGTGGCGGCTATGAAGGCATACAATGATTTCAATCCCATGAACTTCGTGAATAACTGGGATACACCGATACTGATAATACAAGGCGGAAAAGACTACCGCGTGCCGGACGGTCAGGCCATGGAGGCATTCCAGGCTGCGCAGGTGAAAGGCTTGAAGAGCAGGTTCCTGTATTTTCCGGAAGAAAACCACTGGGTGCTGCAGGCCCAAAACGGACTTGTCTGGCAACATGAATTTTTCAGGTGGTTGAAGGAGACGCTTTAGTTTGAATAATCCTTGAATAAAAAAACAATACCCTATTAGAATTTCGAAATGGAAAAAATAGTGTACGAACTCACTTCAGAAGATCTGATTAATTACACTGAATACCTAATTCAGCGAAACATTAATAAATCCAGACGTTACTTACTTTATGTTCTGTATGGTTTGTTTGTAATCTATGTGCTTTACAAGGAATATGAGTCCGGATATTCGTGGGAGAGCTTAATATGGGTTTTATTCGTAATTATGTTTATGGCTGCTATTCTTCTATTTACTCTGAAAGGAATGTCATTTATTGTGCGTTTGACTATGAAGCGCTCCATCCGACAAAATCCCAAAGCAATCGGTAAAAGAGAATGCTGGATAGATGATAATATGCTCAAAATTAAATCTGAATATTCAGAAACAAGCCAGGTGATATCTTCCATTAGTGACATTGAAGAAACCAAGAACTATATTTTTCTTTTTACAGGAAAATCCTCTGCCATGTTTATCCCTAAAAGAGTATTCAGAGATTCTATTTCCATTCAGAATTTCAAGGAGTTTTTTTCAAAATCAACACATTAATTAAGAAACTCAAAATTCAGCTTCTTAATATTGGTCATTACATTTAGTCGGTTAATGGTCGGACAAGACCATTCATTGCCATTTTAATAAAATCTCCACCTTTTGTTACTTTTTTGATCGCCGGTGATTATGATGGTAAAACATTCAATCATGAAATTTTTCAGAAGAAAAAATCCGGAGATCAATTCCAGCTCCATGGCTGATATCGCCTTTTTACTGCTGATATTCTTCCTGGTGACTACCACCATTCAAACCAATAAAGGATTGAATACGACTTTGCCTCCTTACTCGGAGAAGCCGGTGACCATTGATATTAATGACCGCAATGTTTATAAGATTCATATCAATTCACTCAATAATATCCTGGTAGAGGATGCACCATTTGAGTCATTCATTCAAATGAAAACCGATGTACACAACTTTATCCTGAATTATGGCAAAAACCCAGGGTTATCAGATAGTCCGGTGGACGCAGTTATTTCCCTGCATATGAATCGTGGTACACACTACAGGCGCTTTATTGAAGTGATGGATGCGGTGCAAGGTGTTTACTATGAAATTTATGGCGAAAGAGTCGGTCTTTCCGCCAGTCAATACCGAAACCTCGACCTGAAAATCCCGGATCAAAAGACCAAGTATGAAGAGGGTCGGATTGGCATACCAATGAATATATCGATTGCAGAACCCTATAAAACCCAGTAATCATGGCAATTTTCAGAACGAAATTTTCCAACCGGGAAGCAACAATTTCCACAGCAGCGCTTCCGGATATCATATTTATGCTGCTTTTTTTCTTCATGGTCACAACCGTACTCAGAAAAAGTGATGAGTCGTTGAAGTACTTGATTCCGCAAGCGGAACAGCTTAAGAAGATAGAACAAAAGTCGTTGGTGTCGCAGATTACGATAGGCATACCAAAAGATCAGGCAAAATTTGGCAAAGAACCAAGAATCGAAGTCGATGGTAAGCTGGTCACCATATCAGAGATTCTCCCTTTTATCCTTTCGGAAAAAGATAAGTTGCCAACATATAGCCGTGATCAGATCATCGTTGTGCTAAAGGCTGATGAGGAGGTGCCTATGGGTCTCCTCACGGATGTGCAACAGGAATTGCGGAAAGCCAATGCACGCAAGATAGTGTATGCTGCGACCTGGAAAAACGGCTCAGAAAACTGATATTATCGGCTGTGTTATTTGACAAACGGCAGAAAAATACTGCGTGACTTGATCCATGAAAAAAAGCCCCCGGAATCCGGAGGTTTATTAGATCCTGCATTGTTCATAATAAAGGTTACTCAATATGTGTATTGATAATCTGTTGCATTTCTCGGAGCGATTTTGAGTCTTCCTCACTCTTATCATACATAGTGACCAATAATATGTTTACTGCGTCATGAGTTATCAAAATAGTATAGGTTATAATTCTTCCACCACCGCTTTTCCCTTTATTTTTTGATTTAATGGCCAGTCTTACCTTCCTTAAGCCCTTGCCAAGGTCAGTACCCATCCCAGGATTGTCGATAAGGTATTTCTTAAATTCAGCTAAATCTTTTTATATTGATTTGTACTTTTTTGCGAGGCGCTTCAAATCATGTTCAAACGTAGTAGTTGTCAGTATACTATTTACCACCGAGCAACTCATCTAGAGTTTTTCCTTTCGTTTTACCAGCGGCAATGGCTTTGGCTTCTCGCAGACCTTTAACAAGGTTTTTTGCAAGTTGAGTTTCTGGCTGTTTAACTACCTTCACGCTTCTTACATCGTCAAGATTTGAAAGAAGATGCTTTAAAAATGGTACCGACTTCTTGCTTTTAGGGGTTATGATTATGGTGTCCATTGCTTTGTATTTATCCAAAAATACACCTTTGTGGGGAAAACTAAAAATACTGCCCTAAACTTGAGACCAGGAGTCGGCCAACAGTTGCCGTGTTGAAGACCATGAGGTTGTAAAAAAAAGCCCCCGGAATCCAGAGGCTTTTTCGCTTCCAAATGGTTGTGGCAATTTGGAGGATAATAGTAGTTAAATAAAATAGCACCTTTTATCTGTGTCAAAAGTACTATATCCCCGGCTTCGCGTCACCTACCTCCCGACTTATTTATTGAATGCCACAAAATCCATGATGAACTGCAATACTTATTGTATAAAGCAAAATCGCTTTCAACTCCAGGTTCAAAAAATTCGTTGCTAAAACCGCAATTCCAGCTCCTTCATTTTAGTTGCCGTAACGCCGAAGCTATATTCTTTGCCATTGGCCATTAACCTGCATGATCGTTTTCCTTTGTTAATTTCTACCAAAAAAGCTGTGTTCACCAATACAGACCTTTGCACTCTTATAAATTCTGTCATAGGTAGCACGCCTTCCAGTTTGCCCAAATTCATGGAAGTGAAAACCGTAGATCCATCTTCCATGGTTATGTACGTATAATTACCTTCGGCCTGGCAATAAACTACTTGCTTGCAATTCACAATAGTAAAGCCATGACGTGTTGAAATTTTCAACTTACCCTCCACTTTTGGATGGACATGGTTTTTACCGGCCACTTTAGCTTTCAGCCTCAAAAGCATTGCATCAAGTTCATCAGGATCCACAGGCTTCAGGAGATAGTCGAATGCCGACTTGCGTATTGCTTCGATCGCATATTGTTCGTATGCAGTAATAAATACTACTTCGGCCGTCAAATTTAGCTTCCGGTATTCATCCACCAAATCGAGGCCGCTTTCATTTCCCATCCTAATATCCTGAAAAATGATATCTGGTTGAAGCGAATAAGCCAACTCGAGCGCTTGTGTCTTCCGGATCGCTTTCTCGATCTTCCCGATATAGGCCCGCTTCCTGAGCAATTCTTCCAGAAGATGCAGTGCATATATTTCATCGTCAACTAACAGGATATTGAACTGGTGATTTTTCATAATGAATACTTAAAATCATAAGGAATGGTAATGTGCACCTCTGTTCCAGCTGTTAGGCCATTGTTATCATTGAGGTCAATGATTTCAGAGGCAATTTTCCGCTCGTTGAACCGGTTGAGTAAATCGAAATATTGTTGGATAATCGTTGTGCCTTTGCCAAGACCATGGTTGGCTGGGTTTGTCCTTTTTGTCATCGTTCTGCCTATACCATTATCGCGGATAACAATTTCAAGCTGATTGTTTTGGTCGCTGAGTATCACTTCCAGCTTTCCACCGGATTCCCTGCTCATCAAGCCATGCTTTATGGCATTTTCCACATAAATCTGTATGAGTAGTTTGGGAATTTCCATTTGCATATTCAATCCGGCACTGGTAGTAACAACATAGTTGAACTTATCTCCAAAACGCATTTTCTCGATGTCGAGGTAATTTTTGACAAAATCCAACTCCTCATCCAGCGTCCGTGTAGTATTCTCCGCATGTTCGAATACATTGCGAATAAGTCTGGAGAATTTCGTGAAATACCAATATGCCTCGTCCCTGTTCTGACTATACACCATGGAAGCAATGGAATTTATTGCATTAAATGTAAAGTGTGGGTCGATCATGCCCTTCAGTGATTTGAATTGTAGTTTGGCTATATTCTTTTCTACCTGATCTTCTTTAATTTTCTTCCTTCGCCTCTGCTCCGAAAGGATGTAGCCTATCCCGGCAGCAAATGCTGCGATACCAACAATTCCAGAAATCTTCACCGACAAGAGCTCATGCCATGCGGGCTTTATTGTGAAGGAAACCTCCACTGCCTCGGGTGTCCATACACCATCGAAGTTGCAGGCCATCACTTTAAAGGTGTAATCCCTGTGGGGGAGGTTAGTATAAGTACGGTATCGTTCCTTTGTCTCAACTGACCAGTCGTTGTCGAAGCCTTCGAGCATGGTACGGTACCTTACACCGTTTGGCGCGGACAAGCTTATCGCGTGATAATTAAACCGAAGGTTCTCCTGTCGTGAATCGAAAACCAATGGCAACGTATCGTTGGCAAAACGGTGAATTTGTTCCTCCTTCTTTCCTTCGTAACTGGCATTGATACTATTGATATACACCCTGGGTGGATACGGATTTGTCTTTAATTCCTGTGGAATCACCTTTACAACGCAGTTGGAGGTGCAAATCCAGATATTGCCCTGATCATCTTTAAAGGATGAATTGTGTTTACATTCAACTCCTTGAAAGCCAGTGTTATGATCGAAAAACCGCACAGCAGCTTTGCCTGACCGGTAGAAATCATGTAGATCAATAATGCCCAATCCATTGATGCTGCCAATAACAAGAGCATTGTCGTTGGTGGTATTGAGTACGCCTATTTGCGTGGTGAATACGTCGGGAGCAATTTTTTGAAGTCTGGAATAATCATAAAAATAGAGGCCATCGTTACTGCCTAGCCAGATATTTTGTGCGGAATCCAGAAGCATCGATATAGCGCCGATGGGAATGCTGTCTTTTTTGTCGGGCAGGTGGCGCCAGCGATTAGCTTCCCTGATGCTCACACCCTTTTTTCCGCTGATCCATATCCGATCGTACTTATCGCGCATGATGCTGGTAATCAGTTCGGTGTGTTCCTGGGCCAGTCGGCCACCATATACGCTCGCCTTTCCAGCGTCGTCGATTTCCACCAGACCTAAATCGCTAGAGGCGAGGAGGTACTTATTATATTTCCTGTCATCATAAATATATAGAATTGATGTCGCGGGAGATGGGTTATAAAACCAGTCAATGTCATTCCCATTATAAGTCAATACGCCTCTAGCGGTTGTTATTAGTAAATCACCTTCATCATTTTTGATGCTTCCGGAGTAAAAGGAAACAGGATGTGCGTTAAAGAGGTGTTGCGTTGGTATATCAATGAACGACCCATTTTTTAGTTTTTTGAGCCGGAAATTATATGAACCGAAAATAAAATCACCGTTTTTATCCTGAAGAACACTCCACGCGTAATCATGGTTTGCCGGGTCAATTAAGTAGTTCTGAAAAGCCCGTCCTTGCATCTTCCACAAACCCGAATCTGTGCCAAGCCATAAGTTTTCTTCATCATCTATTAGCAATACTGCTATAAGATTAAACCTGTCGGACATCCGAGTTATCAGCCCATTCAAATAATGAAAAAGTGTTCCTCCTTTGCCGTAATCGCAGAGGTAAAAGTCATTTTGATTGTTTATATATAATACTGAATACTGTTTGCCAAATCGAAATACTAATGAAACCCCATCTTCATCAATTTGGTAAAGTGCGTCCGATGTACTACCATAAATATGGCCATCAGCACCTTCAAGCAATAAATTCATTGGCCTGTCTGTCTCGACTTTGCGAAAGCCATTATCTGTTGGAAAAAAAACATTACCAAATGAAGAACTAAATACCGGGTTCTTATCCTTTTTGCGAATGATCGTGCAGTCCAAGACCTCCCCCAATTCCAGGTATTCGAAAACCTCATGGGACTTATTAAATACGCCACTGTCGTAGAGCATGAGCCCCTGGTTCGGGAAATTAAACCATAAATTGCCATCGCCATCAGCCAACTGGAACAGGACTGCATGAGGAAGGTTCCTGACCACCGGAATGATTTTCCTATTCCTCACAAGGCTAAGACCGGAGCGGGTGCTTATGTAAAATACTCCACTGGAAATTTCCTGAATCTTGTCAATTTCGCCGAAATCAAGTCCGTCTTTGGTTGAGTAATTCTCAAACTCGATTCCATCGAAGATGCTGATGCCATTTTTTGTGCCTAACCATATAAAACCTTCTGAATCCTGCATCATGCTGATCACCTGAGTTTGCGGCAGTCCCTCGGTTACAGAATAGTTTTTCCAGCTGTACTCCTGGGCCAGCGCGTTTTGGAAACTACTGTGAAAAAAAACCAGTGTAAAAAAATATAATCCTATTGTCCTCAAGATTGCAGTTAAAAAAAGATGATGGGTATTGATCCCAAAAAGTTAATAAAAAAGTATCAATAGTCCAGCAGGCATTCTAAAATCAAAAATACTATGTATTTACTAACGCAAGTCTTTGACTGGCAGGGTGATGGTAAATTCACTCCCCATTCCCTCTTCGCTGACAAGACTCACCTGGCCATTCAGTTTAGCCACAGTTTGTTTCAGGATGTAGAGACCGAGGCCCGAACCATCAGCAGATACATTGGCCCTGAAAAACATATCGAATATACGATGCTGTAATTCTGATGAAATGCCATGGCCGTTGTCGCGTACAGTGATTTCGTGATTATTGTTCACCAATCGATAACGTATGAGTACAAAGGGCTCCGGCTCGATGTCAAAGCGCTGAAATTTTACCGCATTGGTCAGCAGGTTGTTGAGAATAATCCGCAGGCGGGTTTCGTCGCAATCAATTGTGAGATCATCCGGAATGTCTATGATCACTTCAATCGTGCCGAAAGATTCCAGATTCGAAATATTTTCCAGTCTCTCTTGAACCAACTTTTTCAGCTCTATGGGTTCATGGGTAATTTCCATGCGTGTATTGCGAGAATAACTGATAACGTCCTTGATGAATTTTTCGAGCTTTATTACGCTCTCATTCATCTTATAAAGAAGCGAATTCTGCGATTCAGAGGTGTTTTCGTATTTGGCTAGGTTTATGAGGCCACGGATCGACTTAAGAGGTGCGGAAAGGTCGTGAGAGGTGCTATAAACAAACTGGTCGAGTTCCTGGTTTCGGGCAAGGAGGTTTTCGTTGGCCATGGCCAACTCTGCGGTACGCTCATTGACAAGCATTTCGAGTTCAAGTTGTCGCTTTCTCAACAAATAACTAGTGATGTACCTCGTGATAATGATGAGAATTACGACGCTAAATATTATTAATAGCCTGAACCACCACGTTTCATAAATCGCCTTGCGGATAGTAAAAGACAAGTATGTAGCAGGGCTCCAGGAATAATTGCCGAGTTTTTTGGCCCGAAAGGCAAGTGTATAATCCCCTCCTGTAAGTTTAGGAAATGTAAGAAGGTTGCCCGCCGGCATTTCCTGCCAGTTCTCTTCGTCATCCATGCGGTATTGATATCGGACCTTATTGCTCGGATAGGTTGGGGCGGAAATGAGTATCTCAATAAAAGGATTAGGAGAAATTGCATTTTTGTTCTGACTTCCAACACGGAAATTTTTATTGTCCACGCCAAACCTGATGATCCTGGGGCTTGGGGTGGATTGTGCCTCTCGAAAGATGTTGTGCGCAAAAGCCAACCCACTAGCTGTTCCGACCCATACTCCGTCATTACTCACCAAGAGACCACGGGTATTAATCGTATTCGAAGGGAGGCCTTCCGACTCGTCATAAATGTTGAATTCGCCTGTTTCGGAGTTGTACTGAACCAATCCATACGCATTGGCAAACCACACATAGGGTGTATTTTCCTGGCATTTCACGGTTTTCACCAAAAGATTATTGAACCGTTCTCCAATATCTACTTTTTCGATGCTCTGGTCATCCTGCCTCAGCAAGCCTACCGAGGAGGCAAGCCAAATCACACCTTTGTACTCGCATATATCCTCAATTCTCAGAGCGCCTTCATAGCTGAAATTTATCGGTTTCGTAAATTTCCTAAAGATTGTATCATCATAGGCCTTAAAATATAAATAGCTTTCCACTGTGTTGGAACCTGCATAAATACCGTTAGTTCCCATACGCACAATGGTAAGCTCCTCAGGTAAACCTTGCTCCCGGGCATAGAAGTGAATATTTCCGTTCAGGTCGATCTTTTTGAGACCAACAGAAGCTTCCTGGGTAAACCAGAGATTCTTGTCCGGATCAAGCATCATATCGAATATGAAGCGGCCGTATTGATTAAAATCCATATACTTTCTAAGCTCACCTTCCAGGTTGTATTGTAAAATCTGGTATACATTAGAAACCCAAAGGTTATCACCTTCCAATTGCAAACTCTGGTAATAGCCCTTTAGGCGAATGTCAATTACTTTGGCCGCAGGATCGCCAATTCTATAGGAACGTAAATGTTCCTTACTGCAAAAATAGACCTGTTTTCCATCCTCTCTTTTGGCTACTGACTCTACATAAATGTTATCATTTTCAGCGCGTATCTTCTGAAATATCTGTGGCTTGAGCAATACAACTCCTTTCTCAGTGGGTAACCAAATATTGCCATCAGGTGATTGATACGACTGATTTGTCACTGTCAACGGGAAATTCATGATTTCGTAAGTACCATCTGTCTGTAACAGCATTGAAGCGCCAGTGAATGAATTAATCATTAAATCATCGGTTTGCAGTTGCAACAAATAGGACAAGTTGATGGCAGAGAGGACTTTTATGAACGATATGCGCCCGTGTTCAATTTGAGTAACTTTATAAAGCCCATTTTGTGTGGTGAGATACACCGCTTCGTTCCAGTAAATCATATGGCTGACTTCGGCGTTGAAGCCATTGGAATCTAAAAATGTGAATTCCCCGGTATAGAGGTTATAAGTAAAAAAAACACCATTGAAACTAGACATGAGAATAATACCTCCTGGCAGTTCTACAATACTAAAGGACCGTATGAAGCTCGATGAATTATGCTCGTCGCCGAATTCGATCCGCTGTATATGCTGACCATCATATTTCACCACCGACTGTGGCTCGCTGATCCAGATATTTCCCTGGCTGTCTTCAAACAGCGATTTAGCGTACCAAATCGATGAATCTGTCGGCATGCGTGTACCCGGTAAAACTTGCCTGAAGAGAACCGTGTCAACCTGATTGATGATTTCATTGAGTCCTAAATCATGCAACACGAAAAGTCGCCCATCGCGTAGTTTCAGAAAATCCTTAATAAAAGGACTACTGGAGGCATTGGGATAATGCATAAAACGGTTTCCATTGTACTGGATCACTCCCTCATCGGTACCAATCCAGATATAGCCCAAAGAATCCTGATCGATGCATTTAATGATGTCGGTCTGAAGGCCATTTTCCACTCTGTATTGCAGGAATTGATAATCAGCAGCCAGGACAGTGAAACTGAGGAATCCGAAATAGCACAGAACAAGTTGTGGTAAAAAATGCCGCATAGTACCATGAAAATGGAGTTCTAATATAGAGTTTTTAGAGTTTATAGCGGCAGTGTGTTCATTAAAATTGATATGTACTGTAAATTGAATATTTATAAGTTTAACGTTTTATAAATTT
>JBGSYX010000086.1:0-7532 GCA_041750735.1 Cyclobacteriaceae bacterium | reverse complement strand
CAAACCTTCTTAGTATTAGACCAAAATACCCGCGCGCGCGCAGGTTCTCCAAACGGGCAAAGCGGGAAGTTAGTAAGGGCACCAACGTAAATGAAACGAAGAGGCTCATCATGGTCGATGCCACGACGACAACAGAAAATTGCCGTAGCAGGTCAGCAACCAGGCCACTCGAAAGGATTATGGGTAAAAAGACCACTACATCGATCAGTGTTATGGAGATAGCGGTAAATCCTATTTCTGACCTACCTTCATACGAAGCCCGGACTTTATGTTTGCCCATTTCAATATGGCGGTAAATATTTTCAATGACCACAATAGAGTCATCAACCAGGATACCGATGGATAGCGACAGGCCGAGAAGTGAAAGCAGGTTGAGCGAATAACCCATGAGGTACATCACTATAAAGGTTGAAACGATCGACGTAGGTATGGAAACCAACACGATAAGGGCGTTGCGAATGGAATGTAAAAACAGCAACATAATCGCGGCCACCAGCAATACGGCCAGTCCGAGGTCTTCCATCACCGCCTTTGCTGCGGTCACGGTAAACTCCGAAGTGTCCGAGGCCATTTCGAAACGTAATCCAATGGATTTATTATCATCAGTCATTTCTTCCAGCTTCGCTCTCACGAGTTTACTCATCTCTACAGCATTGGCATCGCTTTGCTTTTTGATATCGATGCCCAGTGCCGGTTGCCTGTTGATGCGGCTCAATACGCGTACGTCGCGTTGATCTTCCTCCACCGTGGCTACGTCCTTGAGCAGCACTCGTAAACCGTATTCCGGATTCTCAAAAATGATCGTCCTTTTAATAGCTTCCAGATCTTCGTAGCGACCGGCGAGTCTGATATATGTTTGGGTTGATCCGTTTTCAATCTTCCCTGCGGGTAATTCAAGATTTCCCATCCTGATAGCCTGCACCACTTGCATGATCGAAGCGTGATGGACGGCGAGTTTATCCGGATCAATCCTGATGGCAATTTCGCGCTCGGTATCCCCCAAAATACGCACTTCCGCCACTCCTGGTACCTGCGACAAAGCTGGCTGCACGCGATCCCTGACAAATCGGCTCAGTTCCAGATCGGATTGGGTAGAAAACACCGCCAGTCGCATTACCGGAAGGTCGTCAAAACTGAATTTGCTGAGGCGTGGCGACTGCACACCTTGCGGCAAGTCAGGAAGTACGATCTGTAGTTTGCGTTGAGCTTCCTGAAGCGATTTATCGACATCGGCCCCCGCTTTCATGAATATCCTGATCAGAGAAAAGTTCTCATAAGAAAAAGTGCCGATTTCATCGATATGTTCAAGCGATGACAAGGCATTCTCGATTGGGATGGAAATTTTACTCTCTATTTCGGAGGGCGACGCTCCCGGATAAACGGTGGCAATGGTGATAACCGGAGGATTGAATTGCGGAACAAGTTCGTAGGAGAGGTAAAAATAGCTGGTGACCCCAAGAAATATCAGGAGCGAAAAGAACACCACCAGAAGTTTTGGTCGCTCGATAGATATCTTGGTGAGGTTCATGCTTCCAGCGATCAATTATTCCACAATATGAACTTCCGCGCCATCGAACAAATTAAGCTTTCCGGCAAGAACCACTTTATCTCCTTCCAACAAACCATTGGCCACTTTTAACTTTTCTCCATCACTCACATTTACTGTAATGGACTTCAACACGGCTATATTCTCATGTATCACATATACTTGGGGAGATTTCAGGCTGCCAATGACGGCCGACCTGGGAATGACCAGGCCGGGCTCATTATCAGGAAAAAGAAAAGTAGCATTGGCTACCATCCCGGCTTTAAGTAGTCCTTCCGGATTTTCAGGAATTATTATTTCAACCCCGTATTGTAGGGCGTAATCCGCCTTCGCCGCCACAGATGTCACATTCCCTTTTAGGGCAATCTCCGGCATAGATGCCAGTTGAATATGTACTTCCTGACCGGGAGCAAATTTAATGATCTCGCGCTCATCAGCCTTGACTGACATTTTGAACGACTGGATATTTACTAATTCGCAAACAGGCACTGCGGCACCGATCATCCCGCCTTCTTTGATGAATAGTTTATTGATATAGCCGGATATTGGTGCTTTAATGAGTGCGTCTTCCATTCGCTTTTCAGAAACGGTGTATCTGGACTCAGCAGCTTGTTCATTCAGTTGTAGGCCTTCATATTGCTGCTGAGTAATGGCGCCGCCTTCGCTAAGCACCTCGGCCCGCTCGCGATCTTTCCTGGCTTTTTCGAGGTTCAGTTGCGTCACGGAGAGTTCGGCCTGCATCAGCTCATTATCCACTTGAGCTATGGCCTCACCGCGATTGACCCACTGCCCTTCCTTCTTCATGATTTTGAGTACGCGACCCTGTGTTTCTGCCATGAGCATCAGTTCCTGCGCTGGCGCTAAAATACCCGAAACTTCATGCCTGGTGCTGAGCGGTTCCCTCTGAACGACGTGCACCTTAACTGGAAAATTGGTGACTTTTTGTTCTGAAAAAGCAATCTGCACATTCATTTCCTTCCTGTTTCTCACGAGCATCAGGATAATAATGACAATAAGGCAAAGGGTAATGATATAGGATAGGTACTTCTTCATGCACTTATTGAGTTACGAGTTCTTTCAAATTCCCGGTCACCTTCAGTATTTTCAATTCTGCCATTCGTGTGTCCAGCAGGGCGGTGGCATAGATCATTTTAGCTTCGCGTAGGGTTGATTCCGAATCCAGGAAATCCATCAGCATTACAGTTCCTTGGGTAAATCCGAGTTCTGATTGTCCGAATACTTTTTCGGCAAGTGCCACATTGTCCTCCTGAATGGCTAGTTCTGCCCGCGCTGCTTCCAGATCGCCTTGTGCGCTCACCAATTCGAGCTGGGACTGCGCCTGCTTCTGCTCGATTCCGAGTGCCAGTTGGCGATCAACGACTTCATTTATAGCTCTTTTCGATTTCTTTTCAAATCCATGAATTATTGGGATCGACAATTTCAGTCCCCACTGATGGATATTGTACCAATCTTCTCCCCGCGAAAAGAAGTTTACGCTCTGCCGTTGGGCCTGAAATAGAAATGCCAGATATGCCTGGAGCTTAGGATAATATTCAGCATTCAGCCGACGGGAATTGAGTGAGTGCAAATCACGCTGGTTTTGCATCAATTGCATTTCAAGACTTTGGACGGAAGTTGGCTCGATCATTAACCCCGGATCTTCCTCGTAATTCAACGTGATTTCTTCTTCTTGAGCCATTCCCATGATGAGTTTGAGATAACCGGTTTGTTGTTTGATACCGGACGAAAGTTTGTTCCTGGCCGACTGGAGATTTGATGTTTTCACCATCAATTTTTCTAAATCAGTTTGTTTAGCAAATCCTTGCTCTACCTGCAATTTTACGATCGCCTGCAATTTGGACAACCTTACAAGATTGGCATCGATAAACTTAAGTTTCTCCAGATTAATAGCCGTCTGGTAAAACAGTGTTGCCGCCTGGTGGAGAGTCTCCTCCTGGGCAATAGATAGTTTTATAGATGAATAATTTCCATAGCTCTGGAGCAGTGGTTTATTCCCAAAAAAATTCATATCAAACACTGTCTGACTTAACTCAAAACCGGCATTCAGATTATGCGGTAAACCCAGAGGAAGCGCATAAGGAGAGGTAAGCGGTACTCCGGCAAGTACGGAACCTTGCTCTGTTGGAAAGAGGTAGTTTGGCAGGTCGTTGAAATAATTGTTATAATTTACAAAGGCATCCGCCCTGGGCATGAAGCGGTTTTTCTCTAGTTCCAATTCCGCATTGTCATGGTCCTGTTGCAACAACTCCGCCCGAATTTTCGGACTGTTGGTTAGTGTGAAGGAAAGACATTTCGAAAGATTGACAGATTTCTGCGCATATAGATTTTCACATCCAATACAAAAGAGGACAATGAAAAAAATGGCTCTGAATCCCGTGTTCATAGTCGAAACACTCTTATTTCTTTGGAAACCAAGGAACCAACATAGAAACCCGATTTAGGTACTCTGCATAGCCCGGCTTACTGATCTGCCTTTTTTCCATCATCGGTATGCTGACAAAAACAAATAAAAGGACCATGCTAAGGAATCCGAGACCGTATATAAGATTCTGTGCAGGATCGATACCATAGGCAATAATAAATAAGCCTCCCCAAAATGTGATTTCTCCAAAATAATTCGGATGCCTGGAATATTTCCACAATCCCACATTACAGACTTTACCATTGGCCGGATTGGCCCTGAATGCACGGAGCTGGTTATCGGCTCGACGCTCTATTTCTATGGCGATCAAGGATATCAAAAAGCCCAGACCGTCGGTCCATGTAAAGGCCGTATCCGATGAAAATATGGGAATTAATGTGAGGCAACCGAGAAATACAAGAATCGTGGGAAACAGGTGAATGCCGAGAAAACTCACTGGCCAATAAAATGCCCCGGTGTCAGAGGCCAGCTTCTTGTACCGCCAGTCTTCGTGGTTCAATCCCGGCCAGGTGATAAGCCAGTTGTTTGTGAGTCGGATGCCCCAATACAGTACTACCAGTGATGCCAGGATCACCCGTGGGTTATCAATAGGCATATCGTTGATTACAAATAAGTATCCAAGAATGATGATCGGAATAACGCTCCAGTATGGGTCGTACATGCTGGAGTTTTTGGTGAGTACGCTGGTCAAAAAGATAACAACCGTAGCCACAACATCTGCAATGCCTATCCGCAGCCAAAGCTCCAACCCTTCTGTATAATTCATGGAAATCCATGCTCCGCCAAATGCGCCTATATAAGCTATAACCACCAACAACCGATCTATTACAACGCTGTATCGCACTCCATTTACCTTTGACATATACCCTTAGATTTTAGCCTGTAAAAGTAGCAAATATATGCCATTAGCCGGAATCTGTTGACTTAATGAGCGCTGTATTCAAAAGATCGGCACTTTTTAATTGAGACTCAGCAATTGTCGAAGGTTGAGGAGTGTTTTGTGTGGGCTTTTTTCAATAAATGAATTTACAAGCCAGGCAGGGATGCCGCCTCCGGGATCGGCGTAATACTGGAACCTGATGGAGATTTCCTTTTCATTTTCCTGCTTCACAATCCAATTTCCATAGGCTTTCTCTATTCTGATCGAGCGTGTTTTGGGCGGTTGGCAGTTTTCACATTTCGCGAGAGTTACCGTAAGTTCTCCAGGCTTCTCATTGTATCGAACAAATTGTATTGTATATCGATTTGCTATGGGAAATGGCACCTTAAGCTCCATATAATAAGTGAATTCATTTTGTTTCGCAGCGCCGATCAGCACTGCCGACTTACATTCAGGCATCCAGGCTGGATACTCGGCTACGTTGGAGAATATTTTCTTGAATGCGGGAACAGTACCTGGTATTCTTGTTTCTGCCAAAAACTCATGAAATGGCGATCCATCTACTTTACGTGTGTGTATGACAATGCCATCTTTATCAAGTGCTTTTTTCCACCCGTTCCGACTTTGGAACGATCCGAAAAATAAGAGGGCGAGAAAAATGGCGATTAGATGGGGCATAATTAATTGTCCTCGACTCCACTCGGACTTACAAAGGCCTTAAAAACCACATTCATCAATCAGCTTTTTGCCATGCACTTTTCCCGCCATTCTGAATGTAATTCATCAGCAACTTATTCAGTTCTGCATATTTTACCGGCTCACTCTCGATCAAATCGATGCTTTCATAAGGATCTTCTTCCAGGTTATAAAGTTCCTGTACTCCAAAAGGTGTATTCTGAAGAAGTTTCCAGTTGCCCAATTGAATAGCCTGGATGGTCAGTCCGCCGTATTCCGATCCGCCTTCCCTCCTAACGAAATAATAAACGCGCTTTATATCCTCCATCTGCTGTCCGTGCAATACCGGCAATATGCTTACACCATCAACATGGTGTTGATTTGTTATTCCCGCTGCATCCAGCATTGTTGGATACAAATCCATAGACATTGCCTTATAGGATGTGCTGCTACCCGGCTCAACCTTTCCCGGCCAGTCAATACAGGTCGGCACTCTCAATCCTCCTTCGTACATACTCTGCTTTCCATCGCGCAATGGCCCATTATTGGCGCCATCCTGGATTTTGCCTCCATTGTCGCTGGTGAAAATAATCAGGGTATTTTCCCTTTGTCCGCTTTCGTCGAGCGCTTGAATTACGGTGCCGATTCCACTATCCAAATGTTCTATGAGTGCCACTAATTTTGCCCGCTTGTCGCTGATACCCGGCTGGCGGTTCTTTACTTTTTCCAGCCAGTCAGCCGGTGGCTGAATAGGGTCGTGCGGAGCATTGTAAGCCAGTTGTAAAAAGAATGGCTTTTTGGCATCAGCCTGAGCTTTTATAAATTCCACTGCCCACCTGGAGAAAACATCGGTGGCGTGCCCCTGCGGATGGATTTCCTTTTCATTTTCACGCATATAGTTAATGCCATGTCGGCGATAGGTTGTGTAATCGTCCATCATATCACCAAGAAAGCCTTTGAAAAACTCATAGCCACGCATCGTAGGAATGTTGGGCTTTTCCAACCCCAAATGCCACTTGCCAATTAGCGCGGTATGATAGCCTGCTGATTTCAGTTGATCAGCCAGGGTAACGACATCGGGATTCAGATATCCCCAACTGTTTTGTCTATGCGTACGGATGACCCCAGGAACACCTGCCTTATCAGGATATAGACCAGTAGTAATGGAAGCACGAGTCGGAGAGCACACGGATGAGTTGGCATAAAAATGCGTGAATTGCATGCCTTGCGAAAACAGCTTGTCGATATTTGGTGTGAGCAAATCTTTTGCCCCGCAGGCACCAACGTCAAAATACCCCTGGTCATCAGTCAATATCAGGAGGATATTTGGTTTTTGAGAGGTGGTTTGTGCAAAGCTTGATTCAAAAAAAATACTGGTGATGCATAATGCGAATGCATATGGAAATGCCGAAAACCTCATCGTGTTACCTTATAAATCAGCTTCATCAAAAACAATATTTACCGGGCTGTCGTATTTGAGTCCCAGGAGCCGCGATGCATTGCCTTTATTTATCCCGATTTCAAGCAATCCCAGGTCGTTGAATATCACGAAACATTCGCCATCTTCGGGTTCATGGCAAGAAGCATTAAGTTTTTCAACCTGCTCTCGTCCAAAATGTACGAGGTATTTTCGGTTTTTTCTCAATATATTGAAAACCTCTTCTTCAATGTTAGTGATCAGGTTACCGTAGTGGTCTATCCTGATGACATTACCAGATATTTGTTTTTTGGTTGCCCGGAATTTCCGGTCAACTTTGCGAACGTACTCTCGCGTAAATGTTCCTACATCGTTAATTGACGAACCGCTTGCCAACATAGCTGCAGCTTTGGCAAGAATGGTCTTCGCCAGAAAACTAGAATGGATCTCCTGCCCTGTAAACAACTCTGCGATCATGGATGGCTCAACTTCGGCAAGAAGGCTGAAAACGCCATTGTCCGGACCGACAAAAAGATGATCTTCCAGCTTGACGGCGAGGCAACGGTTGTTG
>JBGSYX010000085.1:0-13835 GCA_041750735.1 Cyclobacteriaceae bacterium | reverse complement strand
AAAACCTGCTTTTTGCGCTATCGCCACTTCCAGTATCGGTTTGCTCTCGAAGGTCATGACTAGGTTGGCCGACTTGATGAGTGGACTGTATTGACCTTCACCATCCCGAAACAAATACAATCGCAATACGCCAACGGGTGGATTATTGGAATTTTCATACAATTTCCGACAGTTCGTGGTGATGAGAGTTTCATCAATAATATCTGCATTTTCTAATCCAAGTACACGAGCTCCTTCGTTAAGGCGCTTCAGATGAGAGGTAAGAAATCGTGGTACGCCATTCAGAACAGCGATCGTCTCGAACAATCCGTCGCCATACCTGAATCCTCGATTAAAGCCAGAAAATGGACGCTCATTCAGATCAAACAAGGCATTGTTGTATATCGCTAACATCCCAATGTGATTATATTGATTATTGAGTATTGTCCTGAATATAAAGGTTAACGGTTACTCGCTCCAAGGCTATTTGGTCATTTCGTGTAAGCATATTGCCTTTTATATATAAAATATTCAGGCCCTTAAAATTATTAATTAATCTTGATTTCGAATTCGTAGATAGTATCTGGACTATAAGGTCTCTTTTCTACTCAATAACCGTGATGATATGAGAATTTCAAAATTACTTTTTTCAATAGCCCTGCTCCTGTCAGTGAATGTACTCTGGGCCCAGGGAGTGAAACAGTGGAAACTACAGGACTGCGTTGACCACGCGTTTGAAAACAACCTTACCGTACAGCGATCATCGCTTTCGGTACAAAACAGTGAAGCGTTGTTGCGGCAGGCGAGGTTAGGACGTATTCCAACATTAAATGGCAACATATTTAATAGCTGGAGAGGAGGACGGTCTATCGACCCGACATCAAACCAATTTGTAAACACAAGTATAAATTCCAACGGTGCAAGCCTCACATCGCAGGTAACGGTTTTTAATGGTATGCAACAGGTAAACACAATAAAGCAGGGAAGCAAAGAAGCCGAGGCAAGTTTATTTGATCTTCAAAAAGCAAAAAACGATGTAGCTCTTGATGTGGTATTTGGCTATCTGCAGATTATTTTCAACCGCGAATTGCTGGAAAACGCAAAGTACCAGCTAAATACTACAACATCTCAGATGGAGCAAGTTGAAAAGAGAGTAAACGCGGGAGCGCTACCGATCACTAATTTGCTCGACCTGAAATCGCAGGTGGCAAGCAATGAAGTCGAAGTAATCAACGCGGAAAATAATGTCAATATTTCCATACTGAACCTGAAGCAATATTTACAGATTCCGGCCGAAGAAGCATTTGATATTGAAACACCGGAGTTTGAAAAAGATAGTTATGATTTTCCGGCGTTTTCTGTAGGAGAAGTTTATAATCAGTCTGAGAGTATTCAGCCGGAAATTAAAGCCGCAGATCTTCGTATCCAAAGTGCCTCTTTCGGCACAAAGGTAGCCAAGGGAGCTAATTATCCGCAGATAGGTTTGCAAGGCCAGTATACTACAAACTATTCGGATCAGTATAGGCTTCCTACCGGTGAATATGAAACTCAAACTACGCTACCAACCATGCCTTTTGGATTTTTGGGAAGTGATCCAAGTCAGATAGTCTATAACTATCCGATAGAGCAGGAAGTTCCGATTTATGGCGATGCCAATATCCCTAAACAGTGGAAAGAAAACCGTGGTTGGTCGGTAGGATTCAATATTGGAATACCCATATTCAATGGCTGGCAGACTCGCACGAACATACAACGATCCATAATCCAGGAAGACTTGGCCGCTATCAGTGCGAAGGAAACACGAAACGTTTTACGACAAACCATTGAAACGGCTTATTATGACGCGCAGGCGGCTGTGAAGGTATATGATGCGGCGAATAGGCAGGTAGAAGCGTTGGAGGAATCGTTCAGGGCTACTGAGAAAAGCTATAATCTTGGTGCACTTAACATTGTCGATTACCAGGTTGCCAGTTTCAACCTATTCTCTGCCAAGTCGAATTTAGTTCGTTCAAAATTCGACTATATTTTTAAACTGAAAGTTCTGGACTTTTATTTAGGAAACCCTTTAACACTTTGAAATAATGGCTCAAAAAAGAAAATCAAACAAAGTATTATATATCCTCCTCGGCTTGGTAGCGGTATTAATCATCGTTGCAGTAATAGGAAAAAAAGCGGGCTGGATAGGTAAGACTAAAGAAACTGAGGTGGAAGTAGAGGCGGCTAAAACTGGCCGTATTATTGAAACTGTAAGCGCATCCGGTGGAATACAACCGGTTTTTGAAGTTAAAATTTCGCCCGATGTTCCCGGTGAAATCATCGAGTTGAATGTTGAAGAAGGCGACTCTGTAGCACAAGGTGAGCTTTTGATAAAAATCCGTCCGGACATTTATCAATCAGCTTTGGAGCGTACAAGAGCCAACCTGAACCAGCAAAAGGCCAACCTCGCCGATGCACGCGCTCGGGTAGCTCGAGCTGAAGCACAGCTTATCAGGACCGAAAACGAATACAAGCGGAATAAGGAGCTAAAGGATCAGAAAGTGATCTCGGATGCTGACTTCGAACTTTCTGAAGCGAACTATAAAGTTGCCGTTAACGACCTGATGTCTGCCAGGGAATCAGAAAATGCGGCTGAGTTTATTATAGCAAGCGCCCAGGCTACCGTGCGCGAATCGGAAGAAAACCTACGGTTTACCACGATCCGTGCACCTATTTCGGGGATTGTTTCTAAACTCAATGTAGAACTCGGTGAGCGTGTTGTTGGTACAGCCCAGATGGCAGGTACAGAGATGCTGCGTATTGCAGATCTCACCAAAATGGAAGCAAGGGTAAATGTGAACGAAAACGATATAATCAGAGTCAGTATTGGCGATACAGCAGTGATTGACGTGGATTCCTATTCGCATACAGGTAAGAAATTCAAAGGTACGGTAACCCAAATTGCCAACACTGCCAATGATAAAACATCCCCTGATGCAGTCACGGAATTTGAGGTACGCATACGGATATTAAACAGTTCCTATGAAGACCTGGTCAAAGAGCAGCAAGTCATATCTCCATTCCGACCAGGTATGACAGCCAGTGTAGATATTACCACGGAGGTTCGGGATAACATCCTCACCATTCCATTGTCCGCTGTGACGACCCGCAATCCAAATGATAAGGGTGGAAACGAAGAAGAAAAACCTGAAGAAGATGAAGAAGCGGAAGAATCAACGGAAACTGCCGAACAAACGAAAGATGAAAAAGAAGAGTTGGTTGAAGTTGTATTTGTATTTTCTGAAGGAAAAGCAAAAATGGTTCCTGTGGAAACGGGTATCAGTGATTTCGATAATATGGAGATCATTTCTGGTGTGAACGTAGGTGATAAAATTATAAAAGGCCCATTCATTGTAGTCTCTAAGAGACTGAAAGACGGGGAGCTCGTAAAGGAGAAAGTAGAAGAAAAGGATAAAGACGAAACACCACCTGAGCAGGAATCGGAATAAATATAAGGGGCGCTAAGCCCCTTTTTTATTGCATTGAATGCAAAGCGACCTTATTCCCCTCGGGATCAATGAAAATGGCATAATATCCAAGGTCTGGGGCTATAAGCGTTTTCTCAAGTACCACATTACCCCTGGCTTTTGTCACTTTGTTTAAAACATTAGTAAGATCAGAACCGCCATTAAGGTAAACCAAGGTGCCAGTTTGGGAAGGAATACAACCATCACCTTTCACGATGGCACCACCTATGTGTTTCGGCTCTACCGGGAAGAATCCCATTTGATAATCACCCATCATTGTTGAGGGCATTTCGTAATCATAAATTGCGCTGTAGAATTTGCGCGCTCTTTCGAAATCCGTCACAGGAATTTCGAACCAGTTAAGGGAATTGTTTATTTGTTCCATGGTTATTTGTGGTTAAGGCCAGAAAGTTACAAACCTTTCTTTATAACGCCATCACGCAGTTATAACCTCTAATTCCGGGACAGCATTTTGTAAAAGGATAGTAAAGGTAGTACCCTGACCTGGATGACTTTCTACCGTGATCGAACCATTCATTTTCTCCAGAAATTCCTTGCAGAGTTTAAGCCCAAGTCCTGTTCCTTTTTCGTTTTCTGTACCGCGAGTACTGGTATGAACATTTGACTTAAATAACTTGTCCATAAATTCTTGATTCATACCTATGCCTGTATCTTTAATATACAGGAGCAGATTGGGCACAGCCGGCTGCATGCCGACTTCCACAAGACCATTTTTAGGTGTGAATTTGATGGAATTGGAAACAAGATTACGCAAAACAAGCTGGATCATATTTTTATTGGCGTAGAAAAAATAATTGCCTTCTACCAGGTTGCGCAGATTTATATTCTTGGATTCTGCCTGAAACTCGAATAAGGACAACACTTCATCCACAACATCGCGAAGGGATAATTCTTCGGTTTCTACAGTTTTACGATCGCTTTTCACCGACCACGCCAGCATATTATCAAGGAGAATTTTTGTAGCCTTCAGTGCAATTTCGAGGTTAATAACCACTTTGTTCTTTTCTGCTTCAGATAATGATTTTAGTTTCAGCACCTGCAATAAACCGGCAAGTGTTGCTATTGGGCTTTTCAAATCATGGGAAATAATTGAGAATATTTTGTCTTTAAAATTATTAGCTTCATCGAGGTCAGCGCGTTGTTTATGCAAAGTAGCTACGGTTTCTTTAAGGTCGATGGTGCGTTCGGTGACTCTTGCTTCCAATAATTGATTCTGATCAGATATTAGTCGTTCATTTTCAAGCGCAGTTTGAAGCGCTAGTTCGTGTGCCTGATTTCTTGATTCGATATAGATATTGATCTTTCTGCTAAGTGCGAAAGACATGAAAAGAATAGAAACTGTGGAGGCAATCTGGAGAATATTATCGATAATCACATTGATGGGCAACAGGCCTAATTCGCGCAGATAAAATATGATGATCCCAGCAACAAAAAACGACCAGGCGAAGAGATAGTACTTTGCAGGCTCATAGCCACTTTGCCACACCTTCAGTCCAACGAACATGAGGAAAAATAAGGTGACTATTGCATTGTAAAGAATGATACGAGAAGCAAGAAATTGCCATCCTGCGAAAAAAACAATAATATTTACAATGAATAATAAAATAATGGCCAGGAGCCATAAATGAAGCTTCGGTGTATTGACTTCAGAATGAAGAAATCGGGCGGTAAATAGGATCATAGCTACACCGGCAATACTACCGTATATCGGGATAAGGGAATTCAGATATGGATAGTTGGTCCATAAATACTCCATTCCAAATCCTTTAATCGCCGCAAACATGAGCCCCATGAATAGTATGAAAGTGGTAAAATAGAGATAGGAAGTATCGCGGAGGGAATAAAACAGGAAAGCATTATAAATGAACATAAAAACAAAAAGGCCAAAGTAAAGACCATGCCAAAGAGTTAAATGATGCTTCTGCTCATAAAAATGCTTCATGGTGGCTATCTGCAATGGAATCCGCAGCGAATTCACAGATGTCTGCACCTTCACGTAACAGGTGTAAATACGCCAATCCGTCACTTGTAAATCAAAGTAAAAGTTGGAGTTCTTTACAGGACGGTCATCGATCAATCTGTATGACCCTGAAGATTCATGGTCTACGATACTACCTGACGCATCTACAAGATAGAAATCTACCAAGTCAAGCGATGGATTTTCTATCATTAAATAAAAGTCCTCATCTAGTCGAGATGTAATGTCGAACCTGATCCATACCGGTGTATTGTTTATACCAAAGTGTGGTATTTTATTCGTAATAGGGATAAACTGTGCTTTCTGGATATTTTCCAGTATGTTCTCGATAGTAGTCTGTTTGTCAGCATCAGCAAAAAAAAATGCCTTATCTGCCGGGTTGTAGACCTTACTTGCATCATCCAAAATGACAGGTGTGTTACCTGCAAATACACTGGTTACCCATAGTGTAAAACACGCAACAATTATCCATTTCTGCCTTTTCAATATAAATACCGTATTTAATTGGTGTAATCCTTCATGGGAATCCTACAATTCTGCGAGGTCATCTGTCAATACTTAAAAATACCTCTCAGTTATCGATTAGTTTGCGGCAAAAAACTAAGTTGTGTACGTATGTATGAAGATGAGAAAAAATGGCAGTTTTATTTTTTTGTTACGAACCTGTTCATATAAATGGATGGGAAGGCCCGGCAACTAAAGTGTTTCTGGTAGCTTGCTAAGCATTATTTTCTTAATATTGATAACAGATTAAAAGCATCATAAGGATGGTTTGATTCGGAAAATACAGTTAACATCCAAATAATTTTTAAACCCAAAACTAAAATCCAGATATGAGTAGAAAATTAAGAATGGGCATGATCGGAGGCGGTCGCGGAGCCTTCATTGGTGCTGTCCACAGAGTAGCTGCCGGTATCGACGGACAGATTGATCTTGTTTGTGGCGCATTGCACGTTGACCCTGAAATCGCCGTACTTTCAGCAGCAGACCTCTATATCGATCCAAAGCGGTCGTATAGGACATACCATGAGATGTTTGAAAAGGAAAGTAAACTGCCCGCCGATGTCAGGATGGATTTCGTGAGCATCGTTACGCCCAACCACGTACATTTTGAGCCGGCCAAACTGGCCCTTGAAAATGGTTTTCATGTCGTCTGTGAGAAGCCGTTATCCTTTTCACTTGATGAAGCATTGCAACTGCAAAAATTGGTCGAGAAGACCGGTCTTACCTTCGCGCTAACACACACATACACTGGTTATCCAATGGTGAAACAAGCGCGCGAAATGTGTACTTCCGGCGTATTCGGAAAAATTCGCAAGGTAGTTGTAGAATATCCTCAGGGTTGGCTGACTACTCCGCTGGAACAAACCGGTCAGCAACAAGCCGCCTGGCGTACAGATCCAAAACGCTCTGGAAAAGCCGGATCGGTTGGTGATATCGGAACACATGCAGAAAACCTCGCCGAAACCATAACAGGACTTAAAATCACCGAACTCAGTGCCGATGTCACCACCTTCGTGCCAAACAGGCTACTCGACGATGACGCCAATGTCCTCATCAGATTTAACAACGGCGCCAAAGGAGTTTTGCATTGCAGCCAGATAAGTGCAGGTGAAGAAAACGCTTTGAATATCCGCGTGTATGGTGAAAAGGGCAGCATGGAATGGCATCAGCACGATCCGAATACTATGTATGTAAAGTGGCTGGAAAAACCAATGGAAGTTTATCGTACAGGGCAGGGATATATGAGTGATATCGCCAAGGCCAATACAAGGACCCCGGCGGGTCATCCCGAGGGATATCTTGAGGCTTTTGCCAATATTTACAGAAACTTCTCCAAAGTGGTTCAGGCCAAACTCGACGGTAAAAAGGCCGACCCCGTTTATCATGACTTCCCAACTGTGGAAGATGGCGTGCGTGGCATGAAGTTTATCGATGCAGTAATTGCTTCAGGCCAGAACAATGCAGCGTGGACTAAATTCAATTAAGGACTTAAAAATCAGAATATAATGAAAGGACCAGCAATTTTTTTAGCACAATTCATGGGGGACGCAGCCCCGTTTAACAATTTGAAAAGTATCTGCGGATATATGGCCGATCTTGGCTATAAAGGTGTACAGTTGCCCACCTGGGATGCCCGGTGTGTAGACTTGAAGAAACTCGCTGAGAGCAAAACTTACGCAGATGAAGTTAAGGGCACAGTTCAGAGTACCGGCATGGAGATCACTGAGCTTGCCTCGCACCTTCAGGGCCAACTCGTGGCGGTGCATCCGGCATATGACCCAATGTTCGACGGTTTCACAATTCCTGATGTGAGGAAAAACCCAAAAGCCAGGACTGCCTGGGCTGTTGACCAGATGATGATGAATGCACGTGCCAGTAAAAATCTTGGGCTTACGTCACATGTCACATTTTCAGGAGCGCTACTTTGGCCATACCTGTACCCATGGCCTCAGCGTCCGGCAGGCCTGGTCGAAACCGGTTTTAAAGAACTGGCCAAGCGGTGGAAGCCCATCCTCGACGAATTTGACCGGAATGGTGTTGATCTCTGCTACGAATTGCATCCGGGCGAAGACCTGCACGACGGCCTCACCTTCGAAGCCTTCCTGGAAGCTACCGGCAATCATGCAAGGGTTAATATCAACTATGATCCAAGCCATTTTGTATTACAGCAACTGGACTATGTGCAGTTTATCGATTTCTATCATGAGCGCATCAAGGCGTACCATGTAAAGGATGCTGAATTCAACCCAACCGGTAAAGCAGGTGTTTATGGCGGCTATCAGGGTTGGGTGGACCGGCCGGGTCGGTTCCGTTCGCTGGGTGATGGTCAGGTGGATTTTGTGGCTATTTTCAGCAAACTTGCCCAATACGATTATGAAGGTTGGGCAGTTCTGGAATGGGAATGTTGCCTTAAGAACCCAGAAGACGGCGCTGCTGAAGGAGCTCCATTTATTGAGCAACACATGATACGCAAAACCGCGAAGGCATTCGATGATTTTGCAGGTGGCGCTATCGATTTGGAAGGCAATAAAAAAGCACTCGGAATTTAATAAACCTATTTCATTAAAAATGAGCCGGTTTGCTAAGACCGGCTTTTTTTGTTCTTAACCCGGCTCAAAGAAAAACTCATGGATTAAAACCACTGCCTTTTTCTAAACGCCACCACTCCCACCGCTGAAAGAAGCAATGAACCAATAATGACCGACGGGAACGCATAGGACGATTCCTCCAGAAAGTTAGGCACATTCATGCCAAAAATGCTCGCGATCAATGTCGGGATCATCAACAAAATGGAAATCAGTGTGAGTTGCTTCATCACCACGTTCAGGTTATTTGAAATGACAGAGGCAAAGGCATCCATCATTCCACTCTGGATATCCGAATAAATCTTCGCCATCTCCAACGCCTGCTGATTTTCGATGATGGCATCTTCCAGAAGGTCTTCATTTATTTCGGAAGTTATCTTCCGGGACATCCGCAGTTTTGCCAGCACGATCTCGTTAGCTTTCAGGGAAGTGATGAAATAGACCAGGCATTTTTCCATCTTAAGCAGTTTGTTGAGCTCACTGTTTTTAATGGATTTTTCGAGATCCTGTTCTATCTGCGATGTCATCTGGTTTATATGCTTCAGATATTTGAGATAGGTATTGCTCGAGCGGAGAAATAACCTCAGTATAAAATTAAGGCTGTCCTTTATTTCCCTGTATTGTTCACGCAGGAAAGAGGGTTGACCTACCGGGAGTATTTCATTTTCCTGCAAACAGAGCGTCAACGTGAAATGTTCAGAAAGAAAAATGCCGAGCGGAATGGTGTTGAATGGCACCCCGTCGTTGACCACCTCAATAGGAATACGCAAAATTACCAGGGTCCAGTCGTCTTCAAATTCCACGCGCGGACGTTCATCGGCGTCGAGTATATCATTGATGGAATCGGAGGGCAATTTGAACTCGCTGGATAATTTCGAAATTTCTTCAGTGGTCGGCCTGGTCACATTTATCCAGCAGCCCGGCTGGACCTGGGGAATTTCTTGATAACCGCCAAAAGTTTTAAAGATCTTAATCATTTTCTGTTTCCGCTGATTTGTATCTGCAGGGAAATCAGAACATATCCATGCAGAGGATTAACAATTTTTGTTCGCAGGATAAGGGTCTTCTTCCATTCGAGAATAATTGTGTTGAAGCACAGGCAAATGTAAAAGAATTTTTAAGGAATGCACCTCAAAAAAGAAATGAATCCAGTACAATTTTCCATCCTGAGATCTGCCCTTTTTCCAAGGTTTAGAAGAATCGCCTACCAATAGAATAGCCGGGTTTTAAAACTCCCGACTATTTAAATTATTCCTTAAGTCCAGAATTGTAATCAGTAAAAATCCAGTTCAGAACAATTACTATTGGCTTATTGTCATTTTAGTGTCAATCTGCATCGGGATTGTCATTCCGCCCGGTACCTGTGAACTGTCTTTCAGGATCAGGTCCATATCCATTTCCTGTGTTGCCTCCCCTTCCTTAATCCAACCAGTAGTTTTGTCCAGTGTCAATGTGGACGTCATGCTACCGGAAGTTAAATTTTGCTTCATTTCCATCCCACCCATCTGCTTGAACTCATCTGAATTCACTGCCTTTATTTCTGATTTTCCTGTTATAACATATGAATCGGCAATAACATCTTCAAGAGTATAGACTGTTTCGATATCGGCAGTAATGTTTGACACCAATTTTGTGGTCAGCTTCCAGGTATCACCTTTGGCGACTTTTGTATCCGGAAATATAGCAGTAGAGATTTCCATATTCGTACGGAAAGCCTTTTCTCCATAGGACTGCATTACCTGATCCAGAATCCGTTTTTTCTGCATGTCGTCCATTTGCCCCAATGCACTGGTGGCGTTAGTAAAGAGGTCTTCCACTCCGCTTATCTCACTGATCTTTCCTGTTTTTGACATTTTTACCTGAAATGGTTTATCAATCAGCGCTCCCAGTACGGCAGAGGCAGGATCGTTGTCTTTTTTTTCCGAGCTGAACTCCATAGTTCCCTGCGGCATCTGCATATTCATGGATAAGCTCTGATATTTGACTCCCAGAGTATAGAGGTCCTTCTCGATACCGAGAACCTGAAATCCCCATTTGCCCTGAACCTCAATTTTTATCTCTATATTCTGGCCTCCCATATTCTGGAGGATCGTGGAGTTGGACTTGTAATTCTGGCTGTAGGTTTCCCCGGTTTTCAGATTCAGTTCCAGGGTATATTTCTGCGAAAAACCCAGATGGGCCGAAGCAAACACAAAAAGCAGGATGATGATTTTTTTCATTGTTAAAAAGTAAAGAGTGTTGTAAATAAATAATTATTGTCTAAAAAAACGGCTGAATTATTCCCACCTTTTTCGGACTTCCTACTTCCATCTCTCCTCTACCACGTCCTACTCTTCATATACTCATCCAGTTCCTTTCGGCTCATGGGCAGGTATTCCGGATGGGCATCCAGCCATTTCAGGAATGAATTTTTTATTTCTTCTGTCCAAGAGGTATCGATTTGTCCCGGTGTATATTTTCCCTCACGAAGCATCTGGTGGCCGAATCTATCCTTCAGGCCAATAAACTCGGAGGTAATAACCACTTTTTCCAGTAGGTGAGGAGGGATGAATATCACGCCGTTCTTTTTTGCCAGCACTGCGTCACCCGGGAATACCGTGGCCCGACCTATCCTGACAGGAGAATTGATACCAGTGAGCATCATTTCCATAATAAATGACGGGTCGAAGTCCCGAACAAAGGCATTGAAACCTTCTATTCGCATGAGGCCTTCAGGATCGCGGGCGCTTCCGTCGAAGATAACACCGGTCTTCGATTTTGCATAAATGGCATTTCCAAGGTTATCGCCGATAAGTGTTCCGTTGATCACCTTGCCGAAGCCGTCAGCAACATAGACGTCACCCTCTTTCAATGCGTCGATTGGCCATGAGTTGGAGGCGCCGATTTGGCCTTTGCTGTGACCTGTGTCGAGGATCCGCTTGTGCACATCAGGACGCAAAGGCATATATTGTGCCGTAAGTGCCCGGCCTACAAATACTTCATCCTCGTGTAGGATCTTCCAGCCCGATTCAAACTGGTTATTGAACCCTTCATTGCGGAGGACACCCCATGCCTCTTCGATAGAAATGTTTTTAAGACGCTTCAGTAGTTCATCCGATACCTTGGGTCTGCCATCAGGGAATCGTTCGCCGGTCCATTCGGCGGTATAGAATTTCATCATCTCAGGACTGAGAAACGTCTGGGCATTTGATGTACCAAACAAGAAAAGGAATCCGGCAAGTGCGATTAATAAGTTTTTCATTTTTTTAGGTTTTTATGGGGTTACGATTGATTTTTCATCTGTATATGGTTTACCACGCCAGTAGGTAGCGAGGGAAGAACCGGTAATATTCATCAGTGGACCAAAGATAGCCGGCGCCAATCCGACCGTGGCGATTTTGCCCATTTGCAGGGCAAGGCCGCTGGCCAATCCGCCATTTTGCATTCCTACTTCGAAGGCTACCGTCCGGCAATCGCGTTGCGGCATTCCGAATAATTTGGCTGCGCTATAACCCAGAGTATAGCCGGTAATATTATGGATGAAAGATGCCACGATTAGGAGCAGTCCTACTTCGAGCAGGCTGTCCCTGCCGGCTGCCGTAATGATGGCAATGATAATCGCGATGCCGGCCATCGACAAAAATGCCAGAACTTGATCCATCCATTTTTCAAAATTAGAAAAAGATTGTTTCAGGATGAAGGCCACGATTCCCGGAAGGAAATAGAACAAGAACATATCCCATCCAAAGGTGCTGGCTGAAGCAGCAAAAGCAGATGGGCCATTCTCGGTGACCGTGTAGGTATAATAGAAAATGAAATTTTTAGCAAGCACCACGAGGAAAAACGAAGCCAGCTGGATAATTCGTGCTTTTTTGGAAACACCTGACTTTGAGAACAGATTAAATATGAATCCGGCGACGACGGGCAGAATCATCATATTGATAATATCCAGCATCATCGACCAGAAATTCACCTCAATGTATTGGCCCGCCAGAAGTTTCATCAGCAAGGGAGTCAGCAAAGGAGACAAGAGGGTTGCTATAGCAGCCAGCGTCACCGAAAGCGCCAGATTGGCTTTGGCGATGTACGACATAACGTTAGAGGCGAGTCCGCTGGGCGCGCAACCAATGAGTAGTATTCCCGCGGCTATTTCAGGTGGAAAGTTGAAAAGGGATGCTACTCCAAAACCGACGAAAGGCATGATGGTATATTGAGCAGCTATTCCGATTAAAACACCCTTGGGCATTTTGATGACACCAGTAAAATCCTCCACGCTCATCTGTGAGCCCATCCCAAACATGATGATTTGCAACAACGGAACGATGAGCCTTTTCAGTTGAAAATCCCCGATGTGTGTGAATGTCTGCGGAAAAAACATCGACATAGTCACTGCAGCAAAAATCCATAATGTGAATGAAAAGCTTTTTACCCGTTCAAATCCCCTGAAGCTGAGAGCAAGTAAAACAAAGAACAAGGAGAGCAACACACCGGAGTATTCAGTATTGCCTATTGAAATAAGCGCCAGAAAAGCCGCGAGGCAAACAAAGGAGGTTATTAGTAAGGCTTTATACATATCTCAGCTTTGGGTGGCAATGATTTTCAAATAAATTTCCATGAATATACAACCTTCGGCAATACGCTGGTTTGGCAATTAACCAAAAGTTTTGGATAATTATACCAGTAATGCATCATAAACCTAAAATCCAAATACAGATGATCCCACAAAATATTTCTAAACGCCTGAAAGGATTACTATCAGCATCCTCCGATAATTCGCGTCGGGATTTCATTCAGAAAGCCGGTCTCGGCGGACTTGCCCTCGGTTATATGTTCGATGGAAACATTGAAAAGGAAATGGAGTACACTACTCAGAAGGTCAACAAAAACTCCAAGCCGTCAGATCTAAAAATCACTGACCTCCGCATCGCTTTCACCACAAAAGCACCAATCATAAAAATTGATACAAACCAGGGAATTTACGGATTGGGTGAAGTCAGGGACAATGCCGGCCCTGAATATGCCTTATTTCTCAAGAGCCGTTTATTGGGTAAAAACCCATGTAGTGTAGAACAACTCTTCAAGATGATTAAAGTATTTGGCAACCAAGGCAGAGCAGGAGGAGGAGTTTCCGGTGTGGAGATGGCTCTCTGGGATCTTGCCGGAAAAGCCTACGGTGTCCCTGTTTACCAGCTTCTGGGCGGTAAGTACCGCGATAAAATACGACTGTATGCCGACACTCCTTCCTCAGCAGATCCGAAAGTATATGCTGAAAGGATGAAGAAACGG
>JBGSYX010000084.1:0-16146 GCA_041750735.1 Cyclobacteriaceae bacterium | reverse complement strand
AAAACCATTATTTGGAATGTATGAACCGGTTAGCATACTGAAACCTGTTGCATTCGTTACAAATTGAACTTCCGGATAATCAAGGAGAATATCTTCTATTTGCTTTGCGATCACGTCTGTTCTTTGGAGAGAGGCTGCATTTGGCAATTGCATATTCACATAGAAATATCCCATGTCTTCTTCGGGGATAAATCCACCTGGAACCAGTTTGCCAAATACTCCGGCAAATAGGGTAAAGATGAGAATGTAAACGACTCCTCTCTTTGTTTTTCGAGTCAAGATATTCGTAAAGCTCATGTATGAGTCCGTGGTGCGGCTCATTCCTTTATTGAACTTTCCAAAAAACCATCCCAATGGACCTTTATAAGGCGTTGGTTTCTTTAATAAAATCGAGCATAATGCAGGGCTAAGGGTCAATGCATTGATGGAGGATACAATTACAGACACCACTATCGTAATGGCAAACTGTTGGTACAATATGCCAGTAATTCCAGCCATGGCGGCAACCGGAATAAACACGGCAATCAGAACCAGTGTTGTGGCAATAACCGGGGCAGTAACTTTGCTCATGGCATCCAGAGTCGCCTCTTTAGCATTCATTCCTTTCTCAATATTTACCTGCACTGCTTCCACGACGACGATGGCGTCATCGACTACAATACCAATGGCCAGCACAAGCCCGAGTAACGAAAGTACATTGATTGTAAAACCAAGTATAGGGAAAAATATAAATGCTCCTATCAGTGAAACCGGTATCGCCATCGTTGGTATAAGAGTAGCTCTCCAGTCCTGGATGAATATAAAAACTACCAATACAACAAGTATCAATGCTTCTATTAAAGTGATGATAATATCCCGGATACCGGCTGTAATTGGAAGAGTAGAATCAAGACCAACATCATAGCCAACAGATTCCGGAAAGTTTTTGGCCATATCATCCATCTCTGTAATAACATTTTTTGCAAGTTCGACAGCATTGGATCCCGGGGCCTGATAAATGGTAATAATACTGCAGGTCTTTTTGTTAAATCGTGGGATTGTAGTGTACAATTCAACTCCCAAATTGACGGTGGCTATATCCCCGATTTTTACTTGAGATCCGTCTGAATTTGTGCGTACAACTATTTCCTGGAAAGCTTCGGGCGAATTAAAACGCTCCGGCAATCTTACCGTATAAGTAAACTCCGTACCCGGAGGCGCCGGTTCAGCGCCAAACTTACCACCAGGGACAACCACATTTTGTTCATTTATGGCTTGTATAATTTCCGGAACCGATATGCCCATTTTTGAAAGTCGATCCGGTTTTACCCAGATCCGCATAGAATAGTCTGAAGAACCTAAAACATCCACTCTTCCAATTCCTTTAAGTCGGGATAGCCGATCTTTAATATTTATCAGTGCGTAATTGCCCAAAAAATCCTGGTTGTATCTTCCATCAGATGTCAGGACTATCGCCATCATAATATTAGGCAATGACTTTTTCGTTGTAACTCCATATTTAGTCACTTCCTGGGGTAATTTGGCCGTTGCCGCAGAAACCCTGTTCTGTGCGAGTACGGTATTCATGTCAGGATCTGTTCCTACCTCAAATGAAATATCGATAGCCATCGTACCATCATTGGCATTTGTGGATTTCATATAAATCATATTGTCCACCCCATTGATCTCCTGCTCCAGTGGTGTGGCAACTGATTCTTCCACAGTGATGGCATTTGCCCCGGTGTATGTAGCTCGCACCTGAACAATTGGTGGGGTTAAATTAGGATACTGCTCTATAGGAAGACCAATCATTGATACCGCTCCGACAATGACGATGACAATCGCAATAACCATCGCGACAATCGGCCTGTGTACAAAAAAATTACCTTTATTCTCAGCCATCTTTCAGTGTCTATTCGTTGGTTTGACTTTTATATTCTCCCAGTACAGGGTTAATGGCCATTCCGGAGGCTACCTTTTGTAATCCATCAATCACTACTTTATCAGTAGCTGAAAGTCCATCAGTAATTAACCATAAATCACCAATTCTTTGAGTAGCGTTCACCTGTTTGGCGTTTACCATATTTTGCGAGTCAACTACAAAAACGGAATATTGCCCTTGCAATTCCTGCACACATCGTTGAGGAACAAGGATGGCATTTTCTATAGTTTCCATTTTCACTCTTACCTTGGCAAACATTCCCGGTCTTAAAATCCCGTTGTGATTTGGAAAAGTTGCCTGTATCAAAATAGTACCTGTGGCTGCGTCTACGTTTCTGTCAACAAAGTCAAAAGTGCCCTTTTCTTCATATGTGGTCCCATCTGCCAAAATCAATTCAAAGTTGTTCTTCTGCTTCGCTTTGGCTTCATCCACATCTTCATTGGGATTATTAACAACTAGTCCTTTGACCAGTATTATGTAATCTGACTCTGTAAGAAAAAATTGTACCCGGATGCTTTCGATTTTAGAGACTACATTCAAAATTACAGGATTTGGTTCCCTGCCGACAAATTCACCGACCCTGGCTTCTGTTTTACCAATAAGTCCATCAATTGGGGACATAATCGTACAGTATCCTAAATTGATCATTGAAAGTTCCAGATTGGCCTTTGCTGCCTCCAGGCTTGCTGTCGCTGCATCCCTTGATGCTTGAGCGGCATCAAGGTCACTTTTACTCACGGCATTGATCTCTGCCAGCGGTTTGTATCTGGCAAGTTCATTTTCAGCATTCACAAGATAAGTTTGAGCTTCGGCAACTTTACCTTTCTGCGCGGCCACTTCCGCAAGAAATGGTTGTGAGTCGATGGTATAGAGTTTTTGTCCCTTTTTTACCGGTCGGCCTTCTTCAAAACTAATTTTTTCAAGAAAACCTTCCACTCTTGCCCTTATCGGAATGTCCAACAATCCATATACCTGGCCAACAAATTCCCGATAGATTGGCACATCCCGTTGTATGACATTGATGACTGGGATATCAGGTGGGGCAACTGCGGCCTTTTCTTTGGCACATCCTGCCATTGTTAATATAGCAATGGCAAGTAGGGATTTGAGAAGATTACGTGTAGTTAGCTTAAAATTCATATCCGGTAAAATTTTGGTTTTCAAAGTTAGTATTGTTTTTTAATAGGTATCAATCTTAATGATCAAAACATGTGATGCGGAATTTTAACTGTTAACTGAAACTCAAAAAGTTATCTAAGCCACAATTTTTCTTTTTCCAAATTTTTTATTTCTTCTACTGCCAGATTGTTATGATAGCTTTAATGCTATTTTTGGAGGTTTAAACCGAACTAAAATTGAAACATCTTTTTCAGACGAAGAGTTTGGCTCTCCTTACTTCCGAAGCCGATAGCCGTGAACACGGCATGAAACGCGAGCTTTCAGCAGCAAATCTTGTCTTCCTGGGTATAGGAGCTATAATTGGCGCAGGGATTTTTGTACTCACCGGTGAAGTAGCCGCAAACTATACAGGACCAGCCATCATCATTTCCTTTCTTATTGCAGCCCTGGCATGTGCTTGCGCAGGGCTATGTTATGCTGAGTTGGCGAGTATGATTCCCGTGTCTGGAAGCGCCTACACCTATGCCTATGCCACGGTCGGTGAGTTTTTTGCGTGGATTATTGGCTGGGACCTGATCGTGGAGTATTTGTTTTCCGCCGCTACTGTAAGTGTAGGATGGTCGGGATACTTGGTAAGCGTATTAAAAGGCTTTGATATCCACATTCCGGAAGCCTTTACCAATGCTCCTGTTGGCTATAACGATGTGACTCATAGTTTCGAAGTCACTCATGCCGGAATTATAAATATCCCGGCCATGTTTATCGTCCTGGTGCTAACCATATTGCTGGTGGTTGGCGTAAAGGAATCCGCCCGCTTCAATAATGTCATCGTCATCATAAAGACATTTGTCATCTTCTGTTTCATTGCATCCGGAGTGTTTTATATAAAAACGGCAAACTGGGTTCCATTTATTCCTGAAAATACCGGAACCTTCGGACAGTTTGGATGGAGTGGAATTTTTCGAGGCGCTGCGGTGATTTTCTTTGCCTATATCGGTTTTGATGCGGTTTCAACTGCTGCGCAGGAAGCGAAAAACCCAAAGCGCGATTTACCCATAGGAATACTGGGATCACTCATCATTTGCACATTACTATATATTGCCGTAGCGCTGGTTATAACAGGCATTGTTCCGTACCCACAACTTGGCGTACCTGATCCTATAGCAGTAGGTGTCGATGCCACAGGACTCACGTGGATATCACCACTCATTAAGTTGGGCGCCATTGCCGGTTTAAGTTCGGTGGTTCTTGTTCTTCTTATGGCACAGCCGCGTATTTTTTATACGATGTCAAAGGATGGCCTTTTACCGAAGGCGTTTTCAAAAATTCACCACCGCTTCAAAACACCTTATGTAAGCACCATAATTGTAGGTACGCTGGCCATGATACTTGGCGGACTTTTTCCTATCGGAGTGCTTAGCAAGCTGGTCTCTTTGGGTACACTGCTGGCTTTCGCTGCCGTATGTCTTGCCATTCTTATTTTGCGAAAGAAGCACCCGGAATATCCCAGGCATTTTAAAACGCCTTTTTCCCCATACATACCCGTTCTTGGAATTGTATCCTGCCTTGGGGTAGCCACATTTTTAAACAGGTATGCATGGATTACAATGGGCGTATGGCTGTCGATTGGGCTTGTGGTTTATTTTATTTATGGAAACAAACACAGCAGGCTGAGGCAAATGAATAACCGAACAACCGAACAACCGAATTAAGAACAATCGAACAATTGAATTAAGAACAACCGAACAATCGAACAATCGAACAATCGAACAATCGAATTAAGAACAACCGAACAATCGAACAATCGAACAATCGAATATAGGACGATTGAACTACTGAACTATTGAACCAATTCAGGAATTCGTTCTTCCCGCAAGGGCCTGACAACGGATGACAATTCCGCGTCATTGCGATGAATTGCCCGCTTTTCAAGGCGATGAAGAAGCCCGTCTATAGGCAGGCAATCTCTTATTAAACAAGAGATCGCTTCGTACCTCGCGATGACGTGTTTTGGTAAAAGGCAAAAAGACCTATTAAATGGCCAAATTCCCCTGACCTGTTCCGGGGTCTGCTTAAATTTTGTGAAATCATTGTAAAGAAAAGGCGGATCCCGGCTCAAGGCTGGGAATACCGATCTTTATTATATTGTGGAAACGTCATCTCAATTTGTGCGTTTTGTAAAAATGTTATGTTTCTCGATGACGGTTTTTAATGTTGATTGTAATCCTAACCTGCCTTTTCCACAATCTGATCTCCTCTTCGTTGAGGTCGTAAAGCTGATAGACCAACCTATCGATCTTTTGCACGGTGTGGTCGATGGCCAGTTGTATCTACCCGCGCTATGTTTTGAGGCAGGTGGATATTGGCTGATTAATAAAAGCCGTACAGCAAAGTCTTGTTTGCCTGATGTTAAAAATTCACATTGACCACTTCAATTCCACCGATCCGCCAGGTTTCACAGTAATTTCTTTATGCCTTTCTCCATGAATCACGGTGGTTTTACCCCCGGTTTTAGAACTGACCCTGACTGCTATTGGTTTATTCGAATCCCATTCCATGGATACTTCAAAGCCTCCTCGAGTACGCACGCCAAAAACACTGCCACTGCCCCATGCGTCAGGTGTAGCTGGAAGCAGCCGGATCTCAGTGTCAGTGGACTGGATCAGCATTTCAAGCACCGCTGCTGCGCCGCCAAAGTTGCCATCGATCTGGAATGGCGGATGTGCATCAAACAAATTGGGATAGGTGCCACCACCACGGCGGTAGTTAGTTTCCATTTTATCTGGCGGAACGAATTGCAGCAATTCCCGATACATTTTATAGGCACGGTTGCCATCCCAAAGTCGCGCCCAAAGATTTATTCTCCAGCCTTTCGACCAGCCGGTCGTTTCATCGCCTTTTATTTCCAGGGTTTTGCGGCAAGCAGCAGCAAGTTCAGGTGTTTTAAGAGGCGTAATGTGATGACCCGGATACAATCCAAACAAATGTGATTGATGACGATGTTGCGGTTCTATATCTTCCCAGTCGTAGTACCACTCCTGCAAATTGCCTTTTTTACCCACCTGGTATGGGTACAGTTTATTTAGCGCCTGTTCCAGTTTAGATAAAAACTCTTTATCCTCATTCAGTATTTGTCCTGCCTTGATCGTCTGGGCAAAACACTCCCTTATCATGGCGAGATCAGCCGCGCCGCCATAGAGGGTAGCGCCGACGTAACCATCTGTTGTTATAAATCTGTTTTCAGGTGATGTAGAAGGCGAGGTCACAAGATTGCCATGACCGTCATCAATGAGCCATTCCAGGCAAAACTGCGCAGCGCCTTTCATGAGCGGATATCCCTTTTCAGCAAGAAATACACTGTCTTTGGTAAATATATAATGTTCCCACAGGTGCGTACTCAGCCATGTACCGCCCATGTTCCAGTTGGCCCAGACTGGATCGCCCTGACCAAATTCACCCACAGGATTGCTCATTGCCCAGATGTCGGAATTATGGCAGGCTGCCCAACCACCGACTCCGTAGAAAGTTTTAGCTGTAACAGCACCTGTTTTTGAAATGTTTTCGATAAACGAAAGGAGAGGAGAATGCATTTCGCTCAGGTTGGCGGATTCGGCAAGCCAGTAATTTTCCTCAGCATTGATGTTTATCGTGTAATTGCTCGACCATGGCGGGCGGATGTATGGATTCCAGACGCCTTGCAGGTTGGCAGGAACACCTGGGGTCCGCGAACTTGAAATGAGGAGATAGCGGCCAAACTGGAAATAAAGCACTTCCAGGTTTTTGTCTTCAGCGCCTTCGGCATAGCGAAGCAGTCTTTCATCGGTTGGTAAATCAGGGGCGGAAGTGGAGCCAAGCGATAAACTCACTCGATTAAAATATCCCTGGTAGTCGGTGACGTGTGATTTTTTTAATTCATAATATGATCTGACATTAAGTGCTGCAATCTGATCCTTCGCGATTTGTTCATCATTGAGACCATCTTTTACAGGATCTTTATCAAATCCATTAAAGCTGGTAGCGATCGAAACAACAATGACGGCCTCACCGGCCCGCGACACGCTTAGCCTGTTATCGTTGGTTGAAATACGTCCATCAGTACTGGCGATGTGAATTAGCGATGTAAATCGTGTTCCTTTGTTTTCATCAAAAACCACATCGTTGGGCATATTTCCGCGATAGCTTGGCTCAGCATGAATTGGCGCGTATCCATGGGTTTTCAACACTTTTTTATCCGATTCAGTCGTGTATTTCAGCAGACTTTCAAAGGTGATATCGAACTTCAGTGACTTTGGTTTACTGGCGCTTAGTTTTATTACCATCACCTTGTCGGGATATGAGATGAAATACTCACGGGAGTAGGTGACGCCATTTATTTCGTAACTAACCTTTGTGACGGCTGTGCTGAGGTCGAGTTCACGACGGTAATTGGTTGGTTCGCCTTCATGCATCATATTGATGAACATGGTGCCCAGTGGCGCGTATGACTCTGAAAATTTCCCCTGAACCTTCTTGTTCAATGAATCGGCCAATTTGTAATTTTCATTTCTCAAAGCTTCGCGGATAGCCGGGATGTAGGTATGCGCTTCGGGATTCATATTCTGATTCACCGGCTCGCCGGACCACAGCGTAAGATCATTCAGATATATTTTATCTGATTGCACACCGCCGAATACGGAAGCCCCCATTTTTCCATTGCCCACCACAAGACTTTCCTCAAAAAAGGTAGCGGGCTTATTGTACCACAATACGTGATCTGATTGTGCCGCAGCGTAGAACTGGGTAAAAAGCGCAATTACTAATAGTATGGTTTTCATATTTTTTTGTTCAATTGTTCAATGGTTGGAAGTCTGGAGTCCGAAGTATGGAGTGAGAAGTATTATCTGATCAGACATAAGTTGTAAATACCCTGTTTCCAGCACCCAGTACCCAGGCTTTTCACAATCTCCATCAATATGTTTCATCATCTCCCTTCAAATCTCAATCACATCTCTCAAATTAGGCAGCGTTGCATCAAGCCCGAAACGATCTTTTATGCATTTTGCCAGTGCATTTCTCGGGCCATCTTCCCCGTGCGTTAATACCACTTTTGGTCTGGAAGGCGCCAGGTAACTAAACCAGCTTAACAAATCGGTCTGGCCGGCATGTGCGCTAAAACCGTTGAGCGTATGCACCTGGGCTTTCAACGCTTTTTCTTGTCCGAACATACGGATGATTGGCCAACGGTCAACCAATTTACGACCTGTGGAACCACGGCCCTGGTAGCCTACGATCAGTATGTGGGCGTTGGGGTTTTCAATGCTATGAAGCAGATGGTGTAGAATTCTGCCGCCAGTGACCATGCCGGCACCGGCCAGTATCATACAGGCTCCTTTCACATTATTTAGCGCTTTCGATTGTTCAGCCGTTTCGCTGGGTATAAAATATTGGGGCTCCAGCGGAAATACACCTTTCCTTTTTAACTCTTGAAATTCGTCATCAAGTAAATTCTGGTGGTGCCGATATACATCAAATGCCTTTAGAGCCATAGGACTATCCAGGTAAACCGGGAAGGGTTTCACTTTTTTGAAATGGAAAAGTTCGGCAAGGTGGTAGATGATCTGTTGGGCCCGGCCGATGGCAAAGGTTGGCACCAGTATTTTATCGCCCGATTCACTGGCTTTGGAAATAATGTTTTCGAATTCCCGGATCGTTTCTTCGTAGGATTTATGATCGCGATCGCCATAAGTGGATTCCAGAAATACCAAATCGGCTTTGTTAAAATGTTCGAAGGGCTTTAACAGGGGCATTGTCACCGGACCAAGGTCGCCTGAGAAAACGACAATTTTTTTTATTCCGCCTTCATTTACGGAAAGTTCAATGCTTCCCGAACCCAGCATATGGCCGGCTTCGATCCACCGGGCTGTAATATCTTCAGAGATAATAACGTGTTCCTCTAATCTCACAGGTACACCCATTTCCTTCATGTGTTGAACATGCTCCGAACTGTACAACGGCTCGGCAGGCGTCTTACCGGGTTTCCAGTGTTTACGGTTGTGGCGCATAGCGTCAGCTGTCTGGAGTCTGGCGGAATCTTCGAGTATTATCTGTGCAAGTTCCAGAGATTCCACAGTACTGTAAATAGGGCCTTTAAAACCGAATTTAATGAGGAGAGGTATTCTACCAGAATGGTCGAGGTGGCCATGTGTAAGAAGAATCGCGTTAAGTTTTGCCGGATTGGCATCCGCGGGAAGTTTGTTTTTGTTGTCGGCTTCTTTGCCTCCCTGAAACATCCCGGCATCGATGAGTATGGAAGTCTTTTCTGTTTGCACCAAATAAGCCGATCCGGTAACTTCACCACCGGCTGCTCCTAAAATCTGTATCCTCATTTGTAAAAGTGTTGGTGGACAAAGATAGAAAGTTCGATGGTTCAATGGTTGATTAGTTGGGAGGATATTATATGAAAATCACATTTGGATGATGCAGGGAATACGCGTTAATTTTGAAATTGTATTATCACTGCAAATCAGCTTTAGTTCGACTTCAACTTTTGTGTCGAGAAAGATCACATAACATTTATTACTTGAAGCACGAATGGATGAATTTAAATTAGTATTATCCAAATGTTGCAATTAATGATCATTTTATTGAGGTTATTTACATATTGAATAACTTTCAATTTCTTGCCAATCTATTTGCCTTTACCCGTAGCATTAATTCTCCCGCTCCTGGCAGCTTCTGTCAAGGCTTTAAAATCTTTTTCCGTTTGATCTGCGTAGGCAAAAGCAAATTTTACCATGGCTTCATCGAGTTCATCGTTTTTACCGGCATAGCTGGCGATCATGGCAGCATCTCCTGATTTAGCATGTGCAAGAGCCAACGCCCAGGCGCATAGCGAAGCATATTGCGGCAGGTTTTCAACTTTTACTTTCTTTGGATCGAATTCTACACCACCTTTCATGTCACGCATTTGCCTGACATAATACTGCATGCCACCTTGTTCACCCCAGCCCAGGAAAATATCAGGTGCACCTTGTATCAATCGTTGTCCGGCTACCACGCGTTGGCCATGATTAGCATATTCTGACGCACCAACAAACGGCTCCAACACAGATGGTTGTGCCTCTTTTAATTGTAGAAACAGTGGGTCCTCATGGTGATTCCCTTTTAGAAAAATAACCCAGCAACGTGTACCCACACTACCAACCCCCACAACCTTTCGGACAACATCTACCACACGGTATTGGGAAAGTAAATGTCTGCGATCGTCTGCGAGGGATGCCGTGTACGACCGAAGAAACATCTCCAATGCTTCATTGATAGGTTTGCCTGATTCTGTATGCGTTAGGTGTACAATGAACGGAGCATCATCACGCAAGCGAAATTTATCATCCACCAGGTCAGTTAGTTTGTCGAGCACCTGCATATGTGTGCGTTGACGGGCTTTACCGGCTATTTTTTTCAAGCCTTCCCTTGCAGTGCCTTTAAGGTTCTCACGTATGTCAGCTTCTTTAATGGTAGAGTACCACAATTCCATATTTCCCATAAAGGCATATTCCCTCATTCTATTGCGATAGGAACTTACGGCAGCCCTGACGGCATCTTTGCATAAACTTTTGCCAGCACCTAAAAACCGGCCGCCAGCTACAATACTGGCCACAAGTCGTTTCACATCCCATTCCCAGGGCCCTGGCAATGTTTCATCGAAATCATTGATACCAAAAACAAGGTTGCGTTCAGCGGAAGCGAATAAACCAAAATTGGCCATGTGCATATCCCCACAAGCCTGCACCTGTATACCAGATGTTATACCCTGTGCTGCGAGGTCTGCCGCCATGATGGCGGCTCCACCGCGAAGAAAGGCAAATGGCGAGGTAAGCATGCGCGCATAGCGAATAGGCACTAATTCCGGAACGCGGGTTTTTGCCTGAGCTTCTAAAATAGCAACGGGATCAGCTCTTTTTTGTGATGGCTGGTAATCACCTTGATTTTTGCGGGGTAATTTTTCACGCAATGCCCTTCCGGCATCTATTCTTTCTTCAACACTTCTTTGCTTTACCTGCAAGTGTCTTAATAAATCCTTTGCCATATTTTTTCGAATTTAGGTTGTGCTTGTTTTTTAATCGATTATGAATAAAAGTCAGTCTTCATTTGCTAACTTAAACATTGTACTAAAACGTTTCTGATACTGCCAGGTAAAAGCCACTTGATTTTTCGCCAAAGCCATAATCGAGCACCAGGTTAGTACGCGTTGCCTTATCGAGCATGACCCTCAATCCCAATCCATAGCCGGGCTTTATCGATTCAAAAAGGGCAAGATCCAACGCCGGGTTGTTGGCGCTTGTGGCATTTACAAAAACAACTCCACTCCAGATCCCGCCACATTTGGAAATCGGGAACCTGTATTCAGCTTCGCCATAAGTATAATTATTACCCCTGAACCGACCTTGTGTATATCCCCGGCCACTTCGACTGCGCTGGTCATAGGATGTAGCCGGGAGTGTCATGTAAGGGAATTGTCCTTCGGCTGAAAATTCTCCGATGAACCAAAAAGCAACCAGGTGGGCAGGATTGCGATGCGAAACATTATGATAACTACGCCATTCTGTTTTCAACATGCTGCCGTTTTTTTGAGAGCCCAAAAATTACATATCGCCCCGCCAACCCAGCGACAGGAAGTAGCCTTTATATGGTTGAATCATGTTATCGCGCTTGTCAACCACAAAGGACGCGTGCAGGGATGATGAATAATATTTTGCTGTATCAAATCCATACCTTTTACTATATGCATAGTGAGAGGTGATGAGTGTGTCACCGGGTATGAGCCGGAGCTTTTCATCCTTTATGTTGGAATAGCCGTCTGATTGTAATCCAATACCCAGGTACATATTTTTCCTTATCTTGAAAGCCACGATTTGATGGATTCTCAGGAAATTATACTGCATCGGCTGTGCCAGGGAGTCAATGGTGGTTTCCATGCCTGCCAAGGCAAACTGATAATCGAGTATACCACCCACCGGTGCATTGGTGCCAAGGCCGTAAGTAGCTTGCGAAAAAATCTGAAAACGCCAATCACCAGTGAAAAATATCTTTTCCTTTTTGCTGTAGATATTATTCTTAAAAATAACCAGGTATTGGTTTTTGGTAGTAGCCTGAAGGCTTCCGCTTACCATGGAGTACAAACTGCTTTCTGGCATTTTAAAAGCATATTGTCCACCCAGGCCAACCATAAATCCGGTTGCAGGATTAGAACCAATTATAGGGAAGGCTATTAAAGAACTCGCTTTTTCGGTTTTTACCTTTGGTGGTTTGTTCAAGGCGTTCCGAATTTCGTCACCCAAATCGCGTTGAATGCAGGTGGTATCGTTAGTGGTAGTAGGTACGTCCTGGGCAATTGACATCAATGGGTTTAAAAACCCTATGAAGACCAGAAGCCTTTTAATACTTAATGATACCATAACGTCAATATAATTATTTTGCAGGTTATGATTTTTGTACTGTGGAAAATTTTTAGTCTATGGTTTTGCTGTTTTCACCTATATAGCAATTTTAAATATTTCAATAAGTCAATTTCTTTTTAAAATGAAATGCCCACCAAAAATCTATCATACATCAGTATTCGATTCAATGATGGGCATTTCATCTGCAACAAGTTTTAATCTCTATTTCACTTCCAACACCAGCTTTGGTATCCTTCCGTTGAATTTCGATTTGGCTTCCGCACCAATTCTTTCCACCATCGGCGTGGCCAAATCTATGCCCACATCGGCTGTTTCATCCGCAGAGAAAATACCGGGCTGTGTGCGTTCAATTTTTCCTTCGCCAACTTTTTTACCGTCAATGTATAACGTGCCTATCCTGCCTTTTCACGAGCCTCCTCCATAATAAGCAAAATCAAACTGCACCGAATGTTTTCCTGGTGTTAGTTTTTGGCTGGCTTCAACGGTTTAACGCGATATTCCTAAGAAGCTGTAGTCGTAGGCCAATGTGCCATTGAATACATAAAATGCCCATCCGCCTGCACAGTGCACAATTCGTGCGGACGGATGGTTTCCTTAAAAGGTATTAGAATTTGAAGCCAAGTCCGAGATTTATGGTGTTCAAAAATCCATCGTTCAGGTAGCTGTTCGACAAATAGGCCCACTCATAGTCCAGGACTAAAAATGCTGATTCGCCCAAGTCTTTCGACAGGCCGGCAGAAAGTCCACCATAAAATCCGATATCGTTGACTTTAACATCTGCAGCAGAACCGGTTCGCTTGTAATTTGAAAAATGCATACCAAGCGCACCTTTCATGTACGCCTTAAATGAGTTTTTGCCAAACATCACTTTTGGCGCATAATAGATAGGCCAGCTATTGGTCTTATATTCTGCCGACTGTATATTATCAGTAGAGCCGGACAGCCCGATGTATCCGATGGAGAAGCCGTGCGCCCAGCTACCTTCATTCGGGTTGTACTCAAACAGTCCGTTTATCCTGTAGCCTGTGGCCCTTACATCCGTGTCTTCGATGTTAGCAAAAGCGTAGCCACCTCCAATAATGAAGCGGTTTTCCTGTGCAGTAGCACCATAGAAGGAGAGGACTGCGATGAATGCGAAAAAGAGATTTCTTGTTGTTTTCATAGAATTATTTGTTTATGGGTATTAAAGATAATTGTGTCACTTTTTGGTGTTTAGAGGGTAATTGCGGAGTATTTTCTGAATACCATGTTGAATATCGGCCTCCTTTTTATAAGCCCTGGAATTTCCATTGAGTGTTTTGGTACCGGTTCCTTGTTATACATTTTTTTATTGCGGCGTCTATGATCGTGATGAATAGCGTTCCTTCTGTATAGCTGTAATAGTTTATAGATGTTATGGAAAAACCGCCTCCCCAACGGTATCTCCAGGGCTCCGTATATGTGGCGGTGGCAGTAGCTTCTTGTTTTTGTTGAGTTTTCAAATGAACATCGGCGACTATATGCTGTGGATCAGCTGGAGCAAGACCTTTAACCTCACCAAGTTCATAACTTCCTGCTATCACTCGCCACCGCTCAACCGTCTCATCCCTTCCACCAGCGGATGCCATCCGTAAAGGAGCGTAACACGAAAGCCGTCCATTTTCAAATCTTCCGGTTCCGAATCGTTTATCGTTGAGGTGTATGAAACATTCAACTGCATGTTTTCATTTACCTCGTACCCGAGAGTAAAACCAACACCCAGGTTGTTTAATGCACTGCCTTCCACACCATCAATTGTCGCTTTGCCGCCTGAGTAATAAACAGCATTCAAAGAGCCCCATACCCGCTCCATAAAGTCGCGCGTCAGGTGCGCTTCAATCTGATACATGGGCTTGGTAGACATTGTTTTGCCAACAAAATCAGTGTTGTCGCTGAAGAACCAAACTGCAGGCAGCATTTCAAAGGTAGTGCGCTTGCCTGGAATCCACTGGCCGAGATTCCACACCACCGGAGTGCCGATGCGGCCATACCAGCGGTTCTGTCCAATGTTGATAGGGCTTGTGTTATCATACTCTCCGATCGGAATGGCGAGCGATCCGATTATATCCACTGAAAATCCGGGCTTGTAGCGTAGCATATCCGGAATGCTCATGATTGCTTTGGAGTTGAGTACATTCACAGTCACTTGCAACATGGGGTCTCCGAATCCGCGCGCAGTTGCACTGTAGTCTTTTCCATCGAGAGAAACTTCACCGGATAACCGACCCATGGGAACCATTACTGAAACCATGCCTGAGCGCTTGCCGAAAGGCAGCATCTTGGCATAACCCACCAGACTCGTGGAAGATTCGAAGTTTGATCCGGGAATCACATTGTTGGAACGATCCAATGGGTTTGCATTTCCACCCATGGAACTTCCGATTACCGGGATGGCGTTTGTTCCTGCAAGGCCTTTCCAGTAAAACCGTGCCCCATCGCCCTGGGCCATCGTGGAAAAGGATACGAAAAACATGACGATAAATAGTGTTATCGAAAAATTACCTGTACGCATGATGATAAACTTTATATAGTTGTTCATGACTATTTCTTCTTAATTATTTCTTTAGGTTCGGCCATCATTTCCTTAGGCGGCATAAATTGTCTGATATTGAGATACGGAGGATAGCCATCCTGCACCGGGAACCTTGGTGGTAATTGATCTTCCAGTGTTTCAAACACGGTGCGATCGGGTAGTATCACATTATTTTCCTTCGCATACTTGTCCCAAAGTGTCAGCATTTCTTTAAGCTTGTCAGGGTTGTGGGCCGCTAAGTCATTTCGTTCGGCAGGGTCTTGAGCGAGGTTAAATAATTCCCAATCTGACTTGCCCATCGGTTTTATCTCCCAGCGAATTTTCCAGTCGCCTTGTCTTAACGCGCGGTTACCGAAAACTTCCCAGGCGATGTAATCCTGATCGGTACGTGGCGAAGTGGCTTGCCCGTTCAATACAGGAAGCCAGGATTTACCGATTAATTTGGGTAGTGCCTTTCCTTTAAAATTATCAGGATATTTTGTACCGGCTACTTCAAGTAAGGTTGGCATGATGTCGGCCACGAACATGATTCCATGATTGATGCTTCCCTTGGGGAGTTTATTAATTGGGCCGCTCACTACCAAGGCATTATGAATACCACCTTCGGCAGTCCATCCTTTGTACTGACTGAAGGGAGTCATGGAAACCTGCGCCCAGCCCGGGCCATAGCCCACGTACGAGTTCGGTTCTCCCCATGCATTGGGATTGTTGTTGGACCATTTGGATGCAAAGAAGAGATAATCGCGCGTGCCGGGTGTGCCACCAATTATAGCGCCCAGGTCGGTGCCTTCCGCACCGTTGTCGCCAAATACTATAAAGATGGTGTTTTCATACTCTCCGATGTCTTTCAGATGTTGAACTAACCTTCCGATATGATAATCCACGTTTTCAACTAACCCGGCATAGAGCTCCATTTTCTTCCCAATCACGGCCTTGGTTGCAGGTGCCAGAATGGAGTAATCAGGAACATACCACAACCGCTCTGCCAGTTGAATGTTTTCAGGAATGATTCCGAGTTCCTTTTGCTTTTTCAGACGTTCTTGTCTGACGATGTCCCAACCTTTGTCATACTCGCCCACATGGCGGTATCTCCAATCTTTGGGCAGGTGGTATGGATC
>JBGSYX010000083.1:0-17239 GCA_041750735.1 Cyclobacteriaceae bacterium | reverse complement strand
GTAGTAATATTATCAATGGTAGAGCCCAGAAATCCCTGGGTTACCAATATCTGGTTTTTACCAAACTGGAAATGCTGATTTGCCAATTCATAGGTTCTCACCCAGTCCACTTTTGCTTCGCGGTAGGTGCTGTCTGTCTTTATGGAATAGCGCACATCGATCCATTGAGCCTTCAGTGACTGGAATTGGAGATAGTGCGCCATGATTTTACTCGATAACAATTCGCCATAACAAATGATCTGGTCGTAGTCGTGATCATAATTGAGCGATGGTTCTTTGGAAGTTTCCCATTCGAGTGTTTCGAACATCTCATTGATGTCATTGTAGACGGGGTGTTTTTTATCTGAAAAGAGATGGTCCAGGATGTCGAAGTGATAATTCATAAGCGCCTGCAGTTCATCTGCGAGCCCTTTTTTATCGCGGATTACGTATTTTTCCACTACCTTTTCTAATTGATTGGTAGTTTTACCCATTGCCGAGATCACCACTACAATGTGGGTTTTGTAGCTTTTGAGAATTTCAACCACATTACGCAGTGAAGCGGCATCTTTTACCGAAGCGCCTCCAAATTTGAATACTAACATGTTAATTTTGAAATATTAAATTGCAGCAAAGTAAAGAATAAATATGTCAGCGAATTACTATTGCCTTTATCAATATTAAAAGCAAATTTGGTGTTTTTTAAAGAAATTCTATAATGCAGCCAACCAGTTAATGCGTCGCTTTATCCTGTCCTTATCTTTTATTGCCTTCGTGTCAATACCTTATTCGGCTATTGCCACTATTCCAGATGAAGCTGACAGTTTAAAGATTGCCATGGAAATGGCCACATCCATCCAAAGGTTTGAAATCCTTCAACAGCTTTCTAAGATTTATGAAAGCAAGGATCCCAGCCAGTCACTGATTTACGCGCAGGATGCAGAAAAGGAGGCCAAGACCATAAGAAACTATGAATTAGTGGGCAAAGCGCTTAACCGCATTGGTGTGGCCTATTACCAATTAGATGAAATCGATCATGCCACAAAAAAATTTCTCGAAGCCTTGCACATCTTTGACTCTTTAAACAACCATGGTGAGATGGCGCGGGAGTTAAACAATATTGGCTGGATGTACCGTACTATAAATAACCATGATGAAGCCCTCAGGTATTTTAATGAAGGCCTGGCTTTGGCAAGTGAAATGGACGATAAACAGGTGCTTCAGGGATTGTTAAATAATCTGGGAACGGTATATCGGGTTAAAGGTCAGTATCAGCAAGCGCTGGAGGTTTATAAACAATCACTGGAATACAATAAAACAATCCAGAATAAACAATGGGAAGCCTATACCTACAATAATATTGGCTTGATTTATCAGGATCCAGATCAATATACTCTGGCCAAAAAGTACTATTCTGAAGCCCTGGAAATTAACTTGGTTATAGGTTCTGCTTCGGAGCAGGTGCGAAACATACTTAACCTGGCCCTGGCCTATTTCGAAGAAAATCCAAAGAATGGGTTGACTGAAGAATATTTCCTAAAAGCGGATTCATTAATCAACGCAAACAATCTTAAAAAGGAACGCTTGGTTTACCTTGATTATAAGCAGGAAATGAGTTCTAAAATCGGAGACTATAAACAAGCCCTGGAATGTCACTTAGCCTTCACGAAACTTCAAAAAGAGCTTAATTACGACGTAATGGAAGAAAAAATGGCTACCATGAAGGCCCGCTACGACTTTGAATTAAAACAACGCGAATTGGATTTGGCCAAAGACAAACTAAGCTGGCAGCGTTTCATAATTTTTACGGGTAGCGCTGGATTTTTACTGGTAGTAGGTATACTTTTCTTAGGAATAAAAATGTACAAGTCCAAGGTCAGGTATTCTTATGAAATCGAAAATCTCGCCAATGAGCTGAAGATTAAAAATGATGACATTAACCGAATCAACGAGAACCTGGAAAACATAGTAGCGGAACGCACCCAAAAATTGCGCTTGCAAAATGAAAAGCTGATAAAATATTCATTCATCAATTCCCACGATATTCGCGGCCCGCTGGCAAGAGTACTGGGTTTAATTTACCTTTTAGGGAAAGACACCGAACCTCAGGTGTTAAAAACTTCCCTGGGCAAGTTATCGGAGGCAGCTGGTGAGTTGGATCAGGTAATTAAAGAAACAAGTGAACTTCTTCATGACGATGAAAATTTTGCTGAATAAATCTCATTTTTCCACCCTGTTAGCGCCAATTTCACCGTTAATGTCCTGAAGTGTTTTTTACCTTTGCCCTTTGCACTCTCTTTATCACTATTTCAATTTTTAGTTGCATGGACATTAAACAGACTATCACGAGTTGCATTACAGTATTTCTTTTTGTGTATCCCATATACAGTCAGTCAGTTAAATTCACCGATATCACAGTAAAATCAGGCATCACTTTCAAATACAACTTCGGAGACTACACCTATGAAAATATATTGGAAAGCAGCGGTTCAGGTGTCACGATCATTGATTACAACAATGATGGGTTCATGGATATTTATTTGCTTCAGGGCACATATATCGAAGGAATCAGTGACAAGGCAGGGCGTGTTTTCGCAAATTCACAAAATGCTTTATACCACAACAATGGTGATGCGACATTTACCGATGTCACGAAAAAAGCTGGACTGAATGATCTTCACTGGAGCATGGCTGCCAGTGCATTTGACTATGATGGCGACGGTGATGCCGATCTGTATGAACTCAACTACGGGCCGAACGTATTTTACCAGAATAATGGAAACGGCACCTTCACCGATATCACCTCCAAACTGGGGCTAAAAGGGCCGAATAAACTGAACGGCTTCGAAAAATGGAGTGTTGGCGTGGCATGGTGGGATATTGATTTGGACGGAGGCGCCGACATGATGGTAGGGAATTTTTTGGCTTTCGATCCATCTTACAAATCGTCAACCAGCCCCGACCTGATGCCGCACCCATCGGAGTATAAAGGACAGGCTTCACTATTTTACAAACAGAAGCCCGATGGTACTTTCGAGGAAATCACGAATTCACTCGGATTTTTATACCCGGAATCCATGTGCATGGGCCTCACGGTATTTGATTACGACCAGGACGGTGACCTTGATCTTTTTCAGGGAAATGATCATCAGGCAAATTTTATGTTTCGGAATGATGGTAAGATGAAATTTACAGAAGTTGCTATTCAAGGTGGTGTTGCTGTAAATGACCTCGGTAAAGTGACCGGTTCGATGCATGGTTCGGTGGGCGACATGGATGGCGACGGCCTCATCGATTTGCTGGTCTCAGACCTGGAACATGGCGCGCTCTACAGAAACTTAGGTAATGGACTATTTGAAGATATCACCCGAAAAAGCGGAATTGCTGACCAGTTTGCCGGAAAAGGCCAGTGGGCTACCCAACTGTTTGACTATGACAACGATGGCGATTTGGATATTTTTTCTGCTAATGGTAACGGCGAAGCGCTAATCCTTCAACTCCCGTTACTTTTGGAAAACGATGGTCATGGATATTTTACGAATGTTGGGCCACAGGTGAGCCCCTATTTTACAGAAAAGCGATCGGGCAGAGGCGCTGCGGTTTTGGATTATGATAATGATGGCGATCTCGATCTCATGATTTCGCACGTGGATTTAAAGGCCCGCCCGGCACTCCTGAAAAATGAGGGAAATGGTCACAATTGGATTGGTATTTCATTAAAAGGAAAACCCGGGCCAGCATCGGCAGTCGGCGCGCTGGTCACAGTTACCACAAATGAAAAAAAACAAGTGTTAATCAATCAACCAGCAAATGCATATCTCTCCTGGAATGACCCGCGAATCCACGTGGGGCTTGGGAAAGCGAATTCTATTGACTCAATAGAAATAACCTGGCAGGGCGGGAAAAAGGAAGTCATAAAAAATGTTCCCGTAAACCAGTATATCCGCATTGAGGAGGGGAAAGGGATAGTGGAGTAGATTGACGGAAGATTGATAAAGATTGAAGAAATAGATTGATTGGAGATTGATGTCGGCAAGTATCAGGTCATAAGTCACAGGCCATAAGTTACAAGTCATAAGTCACAAGCCATAACCCATAACTTCCTTTCCATTGAACTATTGAACCATTGAACCGTTGAACCATTGAACTAATTATGTAAGTTTGAAATTCGAAACAATAAGTACAAAAAATCCATATAGTCATGAGTCATCAATATATAGCACGGGTAGTCGATCTCACTAATCCTGAGAAAAATACGATTTTCAATATGACCAATGAAGAAGCAAGAGAACTCCTGAAGTCAGGCGATCCGGAGGCGGTTAGGAAAATAGATGGTCAGTTTGCACTTGTTTCAGTAGATGGAAAAACGATCAGGTTGGCGCGATCTATCGGTCGGCCACTGCGTTATTTTATTGCTAAACTCATCGATGGTCCATGTTTGGTTGTAGCCGATCGCATCGACACCATTTACAACCATCTGAAAAAAGAAGGACTCGATGATCAGTTTATGCCTTACTACACAAGGATGGTTCCCGCCCACTATGTCACACGTATCGAATTACTGGGTTGCCCCGATCCGAATCCTACCTACCAGCGGTTCTTTACGCCACAGCGCAATAAGTACCGCAGCAGTGATCCTGCCAGGCTCGGTGAAATGTACATTGCTGCTGTGTATGAAGAAATAAAAAAATGGCTCACGCTTGAAGCTAAATCCGGCCCTATCGGTTGCAGCTTCTCGGCTGGGATCGATAGCGGCTCCATATTTTTACTTACCTATCATGCGCTACGCGAGTTGGGCGAGAGCCCGTCGCGCTTAAAAGCATTTACACTATCGGTCGGTCAGGATGCGGAAGATCTAAAGCAAGCCAGGCAGTTTCTGGATAAGTTGAATCTCGGCCTGTTTCTCGAAGCTATTCATGTTGCTCCTGAGGAACTTGACTGGAAAAAGGTTATTGGTGTTGTGGAGGATTATAAACCGTTGGATATACAATCCGCTACCATGAGTTATGCATTACTTCAGGGTATCAGAAATCGTTATCCGGAGTGGAAACACATGATCGACGGCGAAGGTGGTGACGAAAACCTGAAAGATTACCCAATCGAGGAAAATCCGGAGCTTACCATAAAAAGCGTTCTCAACAACCTGATGCTGTACCAGGAAGGTTGGGGTGTAGAGTCAATGAAACATTCGCTTACCTATTCCGGAGGTCTGAGCCGTGGATACATGCGTACATACACAACGGCGGAGACACTGGGATTTAAAGGCTTTAGCCCATTCACATTGCCTAATGTCATAGAAGTGGCCGAGGGATTCCCATTCATCGAGATGACCGACTGGAGCCATGAAAAGCTTTATAAACTCAAGGGTACCATAGTTGCCGCAGGTGTAAAAGCTATTACTGGTCTTGATATGCCCATCTTCGAAAAACGCCGGTTTCAGCATGGAGCTGCTTCCATGGAGACATTTGCCAGGCAGTTTCCTAAAAATGATCTTGAGTACCGCAGGGCATTCAACAGCATCTACGGATAATCAGCGGTATTTTCTATTGCCGAATCTGTATTACGGAACCAAAAGGGTGTGAATTCTCCAGATTTTCAGGTCACTACTAAATGGATTCGTTCACTACGCGGATTAAAAAATACTCTTGATCCCAATAAACCCTATGCATTTCTGGTTGAAAAGGAGCGTCTGATAACCGGCGAAGTGGAAGATGTCGCCACCATTTTTCTTACAAACAGGGAATGCCCGTTCACCTGCCTCATGTGCGATCTGTGGAAAAACACCACGAATTTCACCGTTGCCATTGGTTCGGTGCCGGCTCAGATAGAATTTGCACTGTCTCAATTGCCGACTGTAAAACACATTAAACTTTACAACAGCGGTAATTTTTTCGATAAGAAGGCCATTCCACCATCCGACTATCCGGCCATCATCAGTTTGCTGCGAGGGTTTGAAACGGTGCTGGTGGAAAACCATCCAAAACTCATATCACGCGACATATTGGATTTCAGAGATAAACTCCACGGGAATTTACAGGTTGCTATGGGCCTGGAAACCGCGCATCCGGAAGTTCTGAAAATGCTCAATAAATCCATGACGCTGGATGACTTTAGCAAGGCATGTGTTTTTTTAAATTCAAATACCATCCTTGTCCGGACTTTTATTTTGCTTAGGCCGCCTTTTTTGAATGAAGAGGAAGGTATTTTATGGGCAGAACGTTCAATCGATTTTTCCTTTCATAACGGTGTTGAGTGTTGTGTAGTTATTCCGACCCGACCAGGCAATGGGGCACTTGATGCATTGGCAACAGAACAATTTTTCCAGCCACCTATTTTAAGTTCGCTTGAGGAGGTTCAATCGTACGGTATTTCCCTGAACCGCGGGCGTGTATTTGCCGACCTATGGGATTTGGAGCAATTTTCGCACTGCCCACAATGTTTTCAACAGCGCCTCCATCGTATGCATCGGATGAACAACGAGCAGACATCAATTCCTCAAGTCTTCTGCCCTGCGTGCCATTCAAAATGACCTATTTAGTCGGTTTTAACTGACTTAACACAGTAGTTTCCAGATTTTTTCACAGTTTTTGATTGAGATTATCAGAATTACGCCTAAATTTTAGGAAGTAATTAGACGTGACCATGAAAATCATACGCCAACCATTGAGAAGTGCAAGTGCGTCTATATCCCAAAGCAAATACTTTCAGGGGAGTTTCCACTGGGAGTTCTCTGAATTATGGGAAAAGATTCTGGTCGGCGATTTTTCTGCATTTTTAGCAATCTGCAGTCATCATGTCCTCGGGCTACACAATTCTGGGAGACAGTATGCCAAGCACACAACGGTGCGGGATTACAGCATCGGAGATAACAATATCACAATAACATCAGGAAAGGAGGTGGGCCTTAAGTAATACCTAAAGCAGCGGGAATGGGTAGGTCATTGGACCGCAGCTCATTCACCGCTGAGAACCAATATTGCCTGGATACCCAGGTTTTAGTTAGTGAAGTATCATTGTTAACCTAAAAATCACTCATGTTTATGAAAAATCCACTTACAAAGACTCTTGTATCAATGACAAGAATTGCACTCTTTGGGGCGGTAATGCAATGTCTGTTTTACAGTCCATTGCTTGCTGACAAATCCAAAGCCCAGCCATCTGAAAAATCGATTTCAGAAATTCAACTCAGCCGCTCGGAGCATTCAAATCTCGATTTCGCACGAATTGATGAACGTATCCATGATGGTGAGTTGGAACGAAAGGAAGCTACAGTCACGGAGGAAATCACTGCACTTCAGGCCTTGACCGTCACGGGAAAAGTTACCTCCAAGGATGATGGCGAATCATTGCCTGGAGTAAACGTCATTGTCAGCGGTACCGATAAGGGTACAGTGACAGATATAGATGGTAATTTTTCCATCGAAGTACCAGAAGGAACTGCCACCTTAGTTTTCAGCTCTGTAGGTTATGTAACACAACAGGTGGCAGTAGCCAACAGATCAATAATCAATGTCATACTAGCGGCGGATGTGAAAGCCCTCAGCGAAATAGTTGTTACGGCATTGGGTATTGAGAAAGAGACCAGGACATTGGGATTTGCCACTGTCACCGCTGATCCGGCTGAATTCGCAATCAATCGTTCACCCAATGTTATGAATGCCCTTCAGGGTAAAATGGCGGGGGTCAACATCACTGCTATGGGTACCGGACCGGCAGGAACTACCAAAATCAGGATTCGTGGTCAGTCCTCCATTACCGGGCAAAATAACCCACTTATTGTTATCAATGGCATCCCTATAGATAATACCAACTTCGGGGCCAAAATCAACTCAGCAGGTTCCGATGCTTCTGTTGGCCCCCGAGGCGGCGGTGCTAATGCCGATGCCGGTGATGGACTGTCGAGCATTAACCCTGACGACGTAGAGAGCATCACCGTACTTAAAGGGGCAGCTGCAGCGGCTCTTTACGGATCCCGGGCCAAAGATGGTGTTATCATGGTTACAACAAAAACTAAAGGGGATGGCACAGGTATCGGCGTCACCTACAATATTAACTATACCAATGAAAAGCCCCTTGATTTCACCGACTACCAGTACGAATATGGGCAGGGCGAGCAGGGTGTTCGACCGACAGCAGCCAATCCTACGTCCGGACAGTGGTCTTTCGGCGAAAAATTCTCTCCCGGCATGACTCAGGTATTATTTGATGGAGTGGAAGTGCCTTACGAACCGGTTTATGACCGTATCGACAAGTTCTTTAGGAATGGCCAAAACCTGAGTAATACCATTTCACTTTCTTCCGGTGGTGATGCGGGTGGTTTTAACCTTTCTCTGTCTAATCTGACGAGCAAGGGTATCGTGCCAAACAATGAATTCAAGCGCAACACGATCAACTTTGGATTTGATTACGACTTATCGAAGAAATTGTCGATAACCGGTAATATCAATTATTCCAACGAAGAAAATACGAATCCTCCAAACATTGCCGACCAGGACAACACCATACCAGTGGCATTATACAATATGGCCAATTCTATGCCTTTGGACTTGTTGGATGAAAAGAAATACGACGCCAACGGTAATGAGTTTGTCTATTCCAGGTTCAGAAACCGAACAAATCCCTACTGGACTTTAGCCGAAGTAAAGCGTAATGTAGTGCGCGACAGGGTATTCGGAAATATTGCTGCAAAGTACGACCTAACTGATTGGCTTTCAATCCAGGGGCGAATAGGCCAGGATTTTTGGTCAAGAGCCGATGATTATATCAATTTTCCAACTGGCCAGGCATCGCGTGCCGTAGCTCCTGCCGGTTTCGTGAATGGTCTATATACGCAGGAAGCACGTCACTTTCGTGAGCTCAATGCCGACTTCCTTATTAACTCTTTCAAAGAATTTGGCAAGGTTGGCTTGAATTTAACTGTTGGTGGGAACCATATGTACAGACGTTCAGATGTAAACAGCACGCAGGTGCAGGATTTCGTGGTTCGTGGTCTGTACACAGTTCAAAATGCCAGGGTAAAAGATCCTCAGTACAGCCTATCTGAGAGAGCGGTCAATTCAATATACGGATCGGCAGAAGTTTCATATAATAGCATGCTGTATCTGACCGGAACAATTCGCAATGACTGGTTTTCGACACTTTCGGAGGAAAACCGTAGCATCAGCTACCCCTCTGTCTCCGGTAGCTTTGTATTTTCTGAATTGTTTGGGACGAGACCTTCATGGATGGATTTCGGCAAGGTTAGGTTAGCTTATGCTGAGGTTGGTAGTGATACAGATGTACCACCATACTCAAACCTTTTGTTTTATGGGATTAATGCCAATTTGTTCCTCAACCAACCAGTAGGTAACATTTCCAGCCTAACGGTCCCCAATCCAAATCTTAGACCGATGAGGACTTCGGAGTGGGAGATTGGTTTAGAACTTAGAACTCTGAATGATCGTGTGGGTTTAGATGTATCGTATTTCGACCGTATTACTACTGATCAGATAGTTTCCGCAGAAGTATCTGACGGCTCCGGATTCACAAATACGCTCATCAACAGTGGCGAAAGTGAAGCTAAAGGTTTTGAAATGTTGGTGAACCTGATCCCAATTCAAGCAGGTGATTTTCAGTGGAACTTCACATTCAACGGAACCTATGTAGAAACCAGTGTAAATAAATTGCTTACCGATACTCCTGGTGAACGGATCACTGTGGGTACGCACGTGTTCAACGGTGAGCTCCGGCAGGTTGTTGGTGAGGAAATGGGCCAATTGGCTGGATTTGGTTACCGTCGTAATGAAGATGGCGAAAAAATATTCGGTGCAAATGGTTTGCCTCTACGAACGCCGGAACTTATCTATTACGGCAGCGCGTTGCCAAAATGGTATGGAGGCTTTAATAATGAATTCACCTACAAAAAGCTGTCCTTCTCTGTCCTGATTGATTTTAAACTCGGAAATATGATGATGTCGGGGACAAATTTCAACGCTGTTCGTCATGGTCTGCACAAGATGACCCTCGAAGGCCGTGAAGGTGGCGTCATTGGTGATGGTGTTAATGAAGCTGGAGAAGTGAATACCGTTGTAGCGCCTGTTCAGTCATATTGGGAAATTGTCCGATCACAAGCCCTTGTAGAACCCATTGTATATGATGGCGGTTTTTGGAAATTGCGCCAGATCACTTTGGGATACGACTTGGGGAGTTTGCTGCCTGATAATTTGTTTATCAAAAGCGCTAGGCTCAGTTTTGTAGCCAACAACGTCCTGATTCTCAAAAAATGGGTTGATAACATTGATCCGGAGAGTTTCGGATTCAACTCAGATAACCTCGTCGGCCTCGAATCGACCGGCCTGCCATCAACACGAGGCATCGGATTCAATCTCAACGTTAAATTCTAAACGGAAAAGACAATGAAAAAAATATTATATTATACCTTCATTACAGTTGCAACGTGGACCATTTTATCCTGCGACTCCGGTTTCGACGAACTGAATACAGACCAAACGAGGGCTACAGCTATCGATCCGGCATTCGAACTTAACAATGCCGTACTTGGACTGAGGTATTCAAGTCTGATATACGACATGGGCATAGTTCAACAGATTATCTCTCCAAACTCAGGAGTGCTTACAGGCGCTAATTATAACCAGGATAACCGCGACGCAAGCGACGATATCTGGCGTAACTACTATCGGGATGTGATTCGTTACACGCGCGACGTAACCCGGCTTACCGAAGACAAACCTGAAAGGAAAAACCTGTTCAATATGACCCGGATACTCCAGGCCTGTGCTTTCATGATGTTGACAGATGCTTATGGCGACATTCCTTATTTTGAAGGAGGGCAGGGTTATCCGAATAGCGTGTTCTTTCCGGCGTACGATGCCCAGCAGGAGGTGTATACGGATATCATAGCTGAACTTACCTCTGCAACGGCCGCTCTTGATGCAGGTGCAAAAATTGAAACCGCAGATGTCCTCTACGGAGGTGATATCACCAAGTGGAAGAAATTTGGTTATTCTCTCTTGTTAAGAGCTGGGATGCGGCTTTCTAAAATTGATGCTGCAAAAGCCCAACAGGTAGTGCAGGCAGCGTTTCAGGGAGGTGTGATTACCAGTCTGGTAGATGATGCCTACATCCGATGTGATGCAAACTACACTAATCCAATGGGTGGTACACTGAATTCCACAGAGGCCAATAACTTTTTCCTGGCTGAGCCTTTTGTTAATTTCCTTAAAAGTAACAATGATCCGAGACTGAAGTCCATCGCCGTTAGGTACATGGGCGCTGCGTCAGGTTCTGATCAGAAACCGGGGGTGAATGACAACACAGATCCTACTGTTCAAAATGGCATGCCGTTGGGCCACGACAATAATACCATAAAACCCATCGCGGCAGCCGCAGGTCTTACCAGCTTTTATGAATATAGCCAGGTGGATAGAACCCGGATGACCAAGCTCGCCTCGCCATATTACCTGGTCACTTCGGCTCAAAACCATCTTTTGCTTGCCGAGGCCGCCCAGAGAAATTGGATCACAGGTGATGTGGCTCAGCTTTACAATACCGGTGTCACCCAGCATATGCTACAAATGGCGGTGTTTGATCCCAACTCAGCGGTTGATCCTGCTGATATTACAACCTATCTGACCGACCATCCATTTAACCCGGCTAATGCTTTGGAGCAAATCAACACCCAATATTGGGTAGCGAGTTTCCTCAATGGCCCAGAGGCATTTGCAAACTTCAGGCGTAGTGGTTTCCCGGCATTAACCCCGAATCCTTATCCTGGAACAGAAGTTCCGGGAGCCTTTATTCGTCGTCTTACTTATCCCAACTCCGAAATTTCAGTTAATTCAGTGAATGTAGGAGATGCTATAAGCCGGATGGGCGCCGATAATCTTGCCACTCGCGTGTGGTGGGATAAAGAATAACATCCTCAATGGGGCCTTGTCGCCAGATAAGGCCCCATTTCCCAAAACAAATGGAAAATACTTTTTTCATTTTATTGTTTTTGACCGCTGAGCATTTGTCCGTAACTCAATGCGTTGGGTCCACCGGAATACATTAAAGCTCTAACATCCCATGGAAAAGCGAACGATTTCCAGATGGATAGGTAAAAGTCTCTGATGAAATTTTAGCGCGATTAAAAAACACCTACATATAATTTCCATGCATCCTTTGACATTTAAGGAATCGGGTGATTTTTTACAAAAACGAAAATATTAATTGAAAGAATTTAAATTAAGTTTAATCTAACCGATAAATTATGAAATCAGTAATTCAACAAATCATTCAGCAAAACAAGGAGCGTGAAAGTAAGGCAGCCGCTACAAGGCAACAAGAGATTGACAGTCCTACTACTCCGGATAACAGGAGGAGTTTTTTAAAGAAAACAGCGTTGGGAGGCATAACCATGACAACACTTATGGGGTTGACCTTTGAAGACACAATTGCACAAACAACATCCAAAGTCCAAAAAAATTCTAGCCCTTCTGATTTAAAAATCACCGATCTAAGATATTGCGTAACTACCGTGTTGGGTCGTACAGCTATCATTCGCATTGATACAAATCAAGGTATTTACGGATTAGGCGAAGTGCGAGATGGAGCAGACGTGCGCTATGCGTTATTTCTCAAGAGTCGCATATTAGGTGAGAACCCCTGCAACGTAGAGAAAATATTTAAAATCATTAAACAGTTTGGCGGTCAGGCTCGTCAAGCTGGGGGTGTGTGTGCAGTTGAAATGGCCTTGTGGGATCTCTGCGGAAAGGCTTACAACGTTCCAGCCTGGCAACTATTGGGTGGTAGATATAGAGACAACATTCGCATTTATGCGGACACGCCTGAAGCAAGCAGTCCGGAGGAGCAAATGAGGCTGATTAAATATAGAACTGAAACGCAAGGCTACTCATGGTTGAAAATGGATGTGTCTATTAATGAACTAAAGAATATCCCCGGCACCTTGGTAAACCCAAATATTTTTAAGGAAGGCACTAGTCAATGGCAAGGTGGTTATATGTCCTATGCTAATACACGCCACCCTTTTACCGGAGTTCAAATCACCGAGAAAGGCCTGGATGAGCTTGCGCAGATTGTGGAAAAAGTCAGGAGCATGGTTGGTTATGAAATACCTATGTCAACCGATCATTACGGGCACTTTGATGTAAATAATTGTATTCGATTAGGGAAGGCGCTCGACAAGTATCGACTTGCCTGGTTAGAAGATATGGTGCCCTGGCAATATACCGAGCAACACAAAACCATTACCGATACGTTGGAGACCCCTACTACGACAGGCGAAGACATTTATTTACTTGATAGCTTTAAACCCCTCATTGATGTTCACGCTGTTGATATCATTCATCCGGATCTAGCTTCTTCGGGTGGATTATTGGAGACAAAACGTATTGGTGACTATGCCGAGGAAAAGGGTATTGCAATGGCGATGCATCAGGCGGGCACACCTGTATCTTTCATGGCTAACGTGCATTGCGCAGCAGCAACCCAAAACTTTTTGGCACTGGAGCATCACTCTGTTGATTTGCCATGGTGGGAAGGGTTGGTGAAAACTACTGATGGGCGTAAATTAATTGATATGGGATATGCACCGGTTCCACTTACTGCTCCCGGATTAGGTATAGAGTTGGTGGATGAAGAAGCAAAAAAACACTTGCACCCATCGGATACAGGTTATTTTGCACCAACAAAGGAATGGGACGAAAAACGTTCTCACGATAGAACCTGGAGTTGATTTTATCCAAAATTTAATTGCCATTCTTCCGGTGTATGCAGGGAAGAATGGCAATTTTTTCATCATCACCAATCCATTAAGGCTCTAATCTCATTAAGAATTCCTGACTCATATCATTTTTCGCAAAGAAACTTTTTAAGTCATTCGCAAATATTTTTCGGCAGCATAGGGGTTAATTCCATCTGGCGTGTATACCATGAACAAGGGAGAATTATACCCAAGTGAAGGCAAATGCGAAGCTGAGCCGGAGATGAAAACTGAATTTTTTTAAGACAATTAATTTTTTTTCGCCTATGAGTGAAAATTATACGAGACAAATCTTTAGTGGATTTCACACTTCAGCTATTACGCTGCTTCTGGTATTGTTTGCCTGCAATTCTGAAAACAAAAAGTCAGACAGCACCAATGAGGCATTTCTTCAGCCAATTCCACCGATAGGCGCTGATTTCTTTTTAGATATTACCAAAAGTTCAGGAATCGATTTTCAGCACAGCATTGGTGATGACCATCTTACCAATATCATCGAATCAGTGGGTGGTGGAGCGGCATTTCTTGATTATGACCAGGATGGATGGATGGATTTGTACATGGTCAGCGGTAATTTTCACGAACGTCTGAGCGATCAGGCTTTTAAGCCGGAAAAGGTCCATACCAATCATTTGTACCGCAACAAAGGCGATGGAACTTTTGAAGATGTAACCCAAAAATCAAAGGTTGGCGATACAGGCTACGGAATGGGCGTTACGGTTGGCGATTACAACAACGACGGATTCCCGGACCTGTACATCAGCAATCATGGACCAAACGTACTATATAAAAACAATGGAAACGGTACTTTTTCTGACGTATCCAAAAAAGCTGGAGTAGCTGGAGATGAGAGCTCAGTCGGCGCTGTGTGGGTTGACTACGACAACGATGCCCTGCTCGACCTTTATGTAGGAAACTACCTCCATTTCGATCCTAATTATAAATTTTATTATGCGCCAGATGGTTTCCCCGGACCCGAAGCTTTTGATGGAGAAGCTGATCGACTTTATAAAAACCTGGGCAATGACAAGTTTGAAGATGTAACGGAGGCGATGGGTGTTTTCAATCCGAATGGTCGTGCTATGGGCGTTGGGACTGCGGATTTCAACAATGATGGCTTCATGGATATTTATGTGGCCAATGACCACATGGTCAACTTTTTGTATCGCAATGAAGGTGGTAAAATGTTCAAAGATGTAGGAATACAAACCGGCACGGCATTCAACCAATCAGGAGAAGGTACTATCAGCATGGCGGTGGATTTTGCCGATTTCAACCACGACGGATTGTTGGATTTGTGGGTGAGCGACGATGCTTATTGTTCATTATATAAAAATATCGGCAACGATGTCTTTAGCGAAGTATCCTATATGTCGGGTATAGCAGTAAGAGCAGCGTCGCATGTGGGCTGGTCCTCCTGCCTGGTTGATTACGACAATGATACCGATCTGGATATTATAAAGATCAACGGCGAACTGAAACACCTTTATGGCCAGGAAGACCAGATTTTTGAAAACAATGGCAATGAAACGTTTACCGAAGTATCTACAGAACGTGGCGAATATTTCCATAAAGAACTGGTTGGAAGAGGAGCCTGTTTTGGCGATTATGACAATGACGGCGATCTGGATATTTACATCATGAATCTGAATGATTTCGGAGTGTTGCTGCGCAATGATCACGGCAATGATAAACCTTGGATTAAAATCAATCTTATCGGAACAAAAAGCAACAGGGACGCAGTCGGAGCCAAAGTGAAAGTGACTACCGGCGATTTGACACAATTTTCTTTTAGGAAAAGCGCAACAGGATATTTATCCCAGAATGACCCACGATTGCATTTCGGATTGAATGACGCGACAGTGGTAAATCGTATCGAGGTAATCTGGCCTGCAGGAGGATTGAGCGTACTCGAAAATGTACAGGTAAATCAGGTAGTGACAATAAAAGAAGGTGACGATGTTAAGTAATATAAAAGTCGGTTTATTGGTGAGTGTCGCGCTTCTGGTGTTCATGATCGGCTGTTCTGAAAAGCCTGCTAATCAAGGAACATTGCTTTTTACTCAGGCCCAGGTGGCTAATGTGTCGGTAGAATCGATACTTAGCGGAAATTACAAGTATGCCGATGGCCTCCGGATTGTACAAGAAACGTCCGGATCAATAGAAATTCTGACCGATGAGTTTACTTCAGCCAGGTCGCCGGAAGTATCTTATGATGGAGAAACAATGGTTTTCTCAGGGAAAAAAACCGCTACAGATTCATGGCAAATCTGGACGCTCGAACTCGACACGAAAAGTTTAACTCAGGTTACTTCGACCACGGAGAATTGTACCGATCCGGTGTGGCTTCCTGATGGCAGGATCGCTTTCAGCAAGCAGATTACCGATGAATCGCAAGTGCAGTATCACGCATTATTCACCATCGATCCAAGTGGTTGCTGTGAACAGCGAATTACCTTCCAGCCTCACGACGATTTGAACGCATCCGTAATGAATGATGGTCGGTTGCTCTTTTCCAGCAGGCAGGTTTATCCCGAACCAGGAGCATTAAAGTATCTGGCTATGCGGCCGGATGGCACCAAAGCAGAAATTTTCTATTTGCCGGATTCATCAGTAAATACATTGAACAGGGCATGTGAAACAGGTTCTCGAAAAATTGCCTTTTCAGAATCGGGTCTCTTCCGAACTGTAAATTTCAGCAGGCCGATGCATTCACAGGAGAAACCAATTCTCCAAGGTGTCGATTATTTGCAATCCGCTTCTTCCATGCAAGATGAAAAAATTCTTTGTTCCATACTGAAGAGTGGATCACCGGTATTTAGCATTACGATTCTAAGCAAAGATCATCAGACTGAAGCTTCATCAGAAACTCATGATCCGGCAAATCATCTTATCGAAGCAGTTGTGGCACAATCGAGGGAGTTGCCCAGGAAGCTTCCTTCACTCATGAACATGGATGATCCGTCGGGCTATATCGTGTGCTTAAATGCCGAGGCATCTACCATTCCCGTGGATCAGAATCAGGGAAAATCATCAAAAATCCAGGTCCTGGATTATTCGGGACTAATTGGTGAGACGGAAATTGAATCAGATGGTTCATTTTATGTAGCGCTGCCAGCAGATCAACCAGTGCGGATGCAAACGGTGAATAGTGAAGGAAAGGTAGTAAGGGGCCCATCATCGTGGATTTGGGTTCGCCCAAGCGAGCGCCGAGGCTGTGTTGGTTGTCATGAAGACAGTGAAATTACTCCGGAAAATGTGGTGCCAAAGGCTGTTGAAAAGGCCCCGGTAGCGATGATTAAATAGTGTGTGTCAATGAGAAAGGGTAAAATATATCTTGTAGTTGCACTGGTCTTCCTGATAGCGGTTGGCTACGCTGCTTTTCATAAGTGGTCGGTTGATCATGTGCTTTATATGACGGGTGGTGTAGAGCACCCGATCGGTTGCATTTCCTGCCATGTGGCTCCGGAGCGCGATGGATTTCTGGCAAATATGATG
>JBGSYX010000082.1:0-12288 GCA_041750735.1 Cyclobacteriaceae bacterium | reverse complement strand
TAATTGCGGATTTCCATCTCCTTGCGAAGGAGAGCAAGACAACTCGTTGGTCGGTTTTCCATGTTAATAGAGTTAAAGTGTGTACTTTAAATCTACCAACTGTTTCACCTCCCTGCCCCAAAATAACGGTTTAGTTCAACACACGGTTAAAAGATATTTGTGGTTTACACACATTATATATAGCACTAATATAATGTATCTGATGGACTTTTAATACCCTTTATAATTGCGATGGCTTCGTACTTGTAAATCTCGGTTGGCCTGCTACAAGGAGCGTTTGAATATACCTTAAATCAGTCCCGGTTTCAATTAAATGGGTAGAAAATTATGCCTTAACGTATGTGGTCACCCTGAAGAATGTTCCACGCGAGGATTGACGAGCGGGAGTTTAGTTCCAGCGAATGAACGGAAGTCCATTCCGGATTATTTCACCAATTTCTCCAGATCCTCTGCATTTAGCTGAGCACTCGGATTGAACTTGTCACTGGCCATATATTTCTCCAGACTGTACAGCAACTGCTTGGCTTCCGGCCGCTGATCCATATCCTTCATGAAGTCAATACCGCTGATGAGAATCTTCCCTTTCCCAACTTTCGCTTCTACTAAAAGCGCCTCCGGCCGGTTGGTAAACCAGTCATCAATCACGCGAACCATTGGTATCAATTCTGCTGAAAATCCATCAAGCAACAGCCCATTGGAATGGCTCATGGCATCCCACCACTGCCAGTTGGAATGGTTTTGCGTGGGGAAGTAATCGAAGGCGGGATGCCGGGGATTGCACAAAATACCCAGCGAATTGGGCAACTGGCCATTGGTCCAGGCGGTATTCCAGAAAATGCTCGAAAACCCAATGCCGTCGTTCAGGTATGGGCTTTTAGTGCTTTCCGGAATACTCCAAAGCACAAGACCTCCGGTGGCGAGCTGCTTTAGTGCGGCATCCGTTATGGAACTCACCACCATTACACCCTGAACCTCTTCCTGGGTTGATGGATATACCCAAAAATCCCAGTCATTCACGCGATCATTCACAAAGGCATGCAAGGTGAGTTGGGCGGGATCATTGATATTTTCCAGATTTGTTTCGACAGTTCCAAGTTGAATCCCGTTGCCAATCGGAATGGTCTTTGGATCAAATTTGCCGGAAAACAGCGTGTCGCCTTTTGTGTTGCTGATCCACCATCCCAAAGAAGCATCGGGCAATTCCTCCGGACCAAAATGAGCCACTTCCACAGTAGCTGTAAATACCTCATCATTGGTAAATACGCGCTTTTTCATTCTCGCTAATGGAACCGCCGTATTACAGAACCTGCTGAACTCTTCCGGAGTCACGTATCCCTTTTCTTCCCAAAATGGGTCAAGTACACCGACCAGCGCGGTGCCCTGCCCGGGGAAGTCATGCAGATCGAGCAGCTGGAAGCCCGCCATACCGGGTGTGCGCAATGCAGCTTCTATATCCGCTTTGTAACACAGTGCCTGCAATTTTCCAGAAGCGAGCAGAAAACTATCAGCCAAATGGCTCATGCCGTTTTCATCCAGCGATTCCCGGAATATCTCAAAGTTTTTTGGCTTCAAAACTCCGTCATATTTTTCTATTTCCCTGAAATTGGGATAGACGCACCACTGACCGATTTCATGGCTCACCACAGGCCCCTGGTAATGTGTCAATATTTCTGACCAGTCGAAATCAGTAGTCGGAGGTTTACTATTGATGCTGCTGGTGAGCCCGGCACCCCACGCCTGGATGCGCGGTTCCGGTGTATTTTGGTACTGGTTTTCTTTCAACGACGGCCATCCGGCACCGCCTGTATACAATCGCCGGTTGTCTTTCGCCTTCCAGTATTCTACGAAATCAGCCAGGTAATTGGCGTGATTCACCCCGCCGGGTTCATTTCCATAAGCCATCATGCAAAAAGACGGATGATTACCATAAGCTTTCACAATCCGCTCGCTCTCATTATAAATATACTGATCGATCGGTTTGCCATCGCCCAAAGTGGTGGACTGGTTGGCCCATGAACTGTTTTCAATCTGGAAAAATACACCAACCTCATCGGCGGCGATGAATGCCGCTTCCGGTGGGCACCAGGAATGGAAACGCAGACTGTTAAGCCCATGGGCTTTAGCCACATTCAGAATGTTTTTCCACGAATCCACGTCTGTTGGCGGATAACCGGTCTTTGGGAAAATGGCGCATTCCAGCGTACCGCGGATGAAGATAGGTCTGTCGTTTATGGTGAACCATGTGCTGTCAACAGCAATATTGCGCATGCCAAAAAGTGTTGAATCCTCATGGATGCCTGCTTCCGATTCCAGTTTCACAAGCATGGTATAAGTGTTTGGGTAAAATTCATCCCAAATGCCAAGTTCATCCCCCATGGAAAATTCGTACGAAAATTCTTTGCCGTTGCTCAGGGACGTAACCGGCTCGCTAATCCGGGTTTTTGGAGCATCAGCGCCAGCTTGATTCAACACGGTGGCAATCGTTATTTCTCCATCAAGGGAATCGTTTGTGATGTTTCCGATGATCCCTTTCACAAGTACTTTACCCTTTGCGACATCAGGAAAAATCCGGATATCTTCCAGGTAAATGGCCGGCTTCAGCACTAATTCTATTTTGCCAACGATGCCGTTCCAGTTGGATTGTGTGTGATCGGCAATGCTGTGCGAGTTGATGCCAGGATCAACGTCTTTTATCCGATTATCGACTCTTATGGAGATTGTATGCTTTCCGGGGTTCAACTGTGTAGACAGGTTATAAATGTGCGGAGTGGCCAGACTGTTTTGCATACCCACTTCCACTCCATCGACCCAAACAGTAGTTTCCCAATGGCAGCGTTCCAGAAACAGTGAAATATATTGGCCTATCCAGGATTCCGGAATTTCGACAGTTTTGTTGTACCAGGCGGCTCCTGCATAGTATTTCACGGGCTGGAGCCAGAATGGTATTTTGATATTTCCCGGTTCGCGATACCGCGCGTACTTATCCGCATAAAACCATGAGGAATCTACGATGCCGCCTGTCCATGGAGTTTTTAAGGATATTTCATCTCCCTTACCGTTGGTGGTCATGGAGCCGGGGAGTGAGATTTTATCTTCAAGATTTTTCTCGAACCAGCGATTTGCCACGCCTTCATCGAGTGAGTCAATACGGAATTGCCATTCGCCAGACAGGTCGATGCGTGTTTGCTTCTTCTCTTCGCAACGGGAAAAGAGGAAAAAAACCAGGATGATAAAAAGCAGGTTTTTCATGATGATGGGTTTCTTTTAAAAAGTGGTTTTGGAATCAGGCATTAAGTTACTGCTGCCAGATAAAGTATGAAAGAGAATGAAGCACAAATGAATTAAAAACAATAGAATGTAGAACATTTGAATTCAGACCTTTAGAGCAGTTTTCGGCCTCCGCGACCTTTTAGCTGGATAAAAATTCGAATCATCGATAATAGCTATAAAATCCCCATCGCAAAAAATGTTTTAGGATGCTATTGGATAACAATTAGTTTTCATTCTATTAATTTTGCACCTCATGAAAAGGATTTTACCTTTTGTACTTTTTATTTTTTCACTCAGCCTGAATGCGCAGCAGATTTTTCTGAAAGGCAAAATATCCGATGCTCTGACCGGCGAAGGAGTCAGTTTCGCACATATCGGCATCTGTGGCAAGTCAATTGGTACCGTTGCCAATGAGCTGGGAATTTTTGAATTCCGTGTGCCGGCTGGTTCTGCTACAGATACTATATGCGCATCTGCCATCGGCTATGAAACCTTCGAAATCCCAATACCAGGCATTAAAGGCGATAAATCAGAATTCGCTATTTTGCTCATTCCACAAACCAGAGAACTATCTGAAATTCTGATCAAGGATGAGCGGGTCACGGCAAGGCGCATCATTGCCAAGGCAATTGCCCGGATTCCAAAAAATTATTCCAGGCAACCATACGAACTGGAGGGGTACTACCGCGATTACATTCGGAAAAATGATGAATATGTCAGCTTTCTAGAGGGTGTGATCAATGTAGCAGACCCTGGTTTCAGTGAATCTTCCGATAAATCTGATATTGGCATTGCACAGTTGCGTTACAGCAAGGATTATGTTAAATATTTCACCGAATATGTTGCAGATTTTGCCAGCGATTCCACCAAGTTGTTGTTGCATGGTGTTGCTCCGGTATTTAAGGGTAATGAGTTTTCGAATCTTTATTATCACAATCCCATCCGAAACCACAGCGTATCCGTACCATTTATCAACGTGTTTGACACTTTTGCTGAACGAAACTATGACTTTGAAATAGAGTTTTACACGTTCGTTGATGGTCGTGAAGTGTGTGTCATCAATATAGCACCCCAGAAGGATTTTCGTTTTAATCATGTCTCTATTAAAGGCAAACTGTTTATCAGAATGGATGATTATGCGATTGTGAAATTCAGCTATGCATACTTTGTAACCAAGCGACTCGAAACACGCAAATGGTTTGAACTGAATGTGGAATACCGTGAATTTGATCAGAAGATGTACCTCAAGTATTTCTCCTTTATGAATTATTATAAATTGCTCACTTCAACCGAAATTGCCGAGATGTCGGTTTTCAGGGAATACTTTGTCAATATGATTTATCACGGAGTAAAAGAAGATAGTGCTGCGACGTCACGGCTTAAGGCTGATCAACCATTGTATAAGCAAAATGCCCCAAACAGCACTGAGTTCTGGAACAATTACAACCGCACACTTCTTGAGCAACCGCTTATGGAATAATATAGCCACGGAAGCGGAGTAGATTTATTGCCACTATTTGGTATTTGCTTTGATCGGCTAATTATATTTGTGGGCTTTTAAAAAGCAGAATTTTCATGAGAATAATAATAGCTGGAGCTGGTGAGGTGGGATTCTATCTTGCCAAATCACTGACCCATGAGAAGCAGGATATTGTGATTCTGGATGTAGTTCAGGACAGACTCAACTATATTTCTACGCATCTGGATGTTCGCACCATAAAAGGCAGTTCCACATCTTACCGGGTACTCGACGAAGCCGATGTATCTAAAGCTGACCTGCTTATTGCTGTAACCTCCTCGGAAGAAACCAATCTTGCTACCTGTATCATTGCCAAGAAGCTGGGGGCAAAGAAAACCATAGCCAGAATTGATAATACGGAGTATCTCACAGATACTGAAAAACTGAATCTGAAAGATCTCGGTATCGATGAACTGATTTCACCCGAAAGCCTCGCGGCTCGCGAAATTAAAAGACTCCTGCGAGAAGCCGCGCTTACAGATACTTTTGAGTTTGATAATGGCATGCTGACGCTTGTCGGAATCAACATAGACAAAAATAACTTCCTCGCCAACAAGAGCCTGAAGGAAACTGTACACCTGAATCCTGATCATAATTTTATCACGGTGTGCATCCTACGCAATGGAAAAACCATTATACCGCATGGTGATACGGTATTTATGCCAAAAGACCATGCATACTTTATCGCTGTTCCCGATGGAATATCGGAGGTTATTCAGCTTTCCAGTCAGGAGCGGGTGACCTTTAAGAACCTTATGATACTGGGAGGTTCGAAAGTAGGATTCCATGCAGCACGGCGACTGAGTAAGAAATATAGAATAAAACTCATTGAGTCTGATAAAGAACGTTGCGAGGATCTGGCTGATGCCCTCAACGACACCCTGGTTATTCATGGCGACCTGACTAATGTGGAACTCTTGAAGGAAGAGGGGCTGCAGGAAATGGATGCCTTCATTGCCGTTAGCAACAACTCCGAAACAAACATCATATCGTGCCTTGTGGCAAAAACCTGCGGTGTAAAGAAAACTATAGCGCTGGTGGAAAATATGGATTATATCCATCTGTCGCAGAACATTGGCGTTGATACCATGATCAATAAAAAACTGATTGCCGCCAATTTTATCTCGCGGTATATCAGGCAAAGCTATGTGATCTCACTAACGGGTATTCACGGTTCGGATGCAGAGATTATGGAATTTGAGGTGAAGGAGTCGTCTAAAATAAATAAAAAGAAAGTACGGGATCTTCATTTTCCAAAGTCTGCCATTATAGCCGGCGTGGTTCGCAAGGGGATCGGCTATACAACATTCGGTGACTTTGAATTCAGGCCGCATGACCGTGCCGTAATTCTAAGTCTTCCGGAATCATTCCATGAAGTTGATCAATATTTCAAATGAAAACTTTGCCGGAATGCAGTTCCTCCATGGTAATCGTAAAATTGAATGAGGCTTAATTTTCGATCTATTTTTTCCCTCCTCGGCCTGTTACTGCTGCTCAACGGTAGCTTTATACTTCTTTGCATTCCTGTGTCCCTCTATTACAATGAACCCCAATGGAAAGACCTTTTAATTTCCGGCGCCATTACGGTAATAGTTGGAGGACTAAGTTTTACCTTATTAAAACCAAAAGTAAAAACTGACATTAATAAACGGGACGGCTACCTGGTGGTGACACTGGGATGGTTATTGCTGTCATTAAGCGGCTCGTTACCGTATATCATAAGTGGTGAAATACCATACTTTGCCGATGCCTTCTTTGAAACCATTTCGGGCTATACCACCACCGGGGCATCTATACTCAACGATATAGAATCCATGAGTCATGGACTGCTTATGTGGAGGAGTCTCACACACTGGATCGGCGGCATGGGTATCATTGTACTGACGGTTGCCATTCTTCCTCTTCTCGGCATTGGAGGAATGCAACTTTTTATCGCTGAAGCACCCGGCATCAGCCAAGACAAACTGAAACCCCGTATTACAGATACAGCCAAGCGTTTGTGGTTCCTCTACTTCGGACTTACTGCCCTCCAGACTATATTGCTCTACCTTGGTGGAATGTCACTTTTTGACTCGGTAAATCACTCCATGGCCACCATGGCTACTGGCGGTTTCTCTACTAAGCAGGATAGTATAGCCCATTACCAATCGCCATATATCCAATATATCATTATCGTATTCATGTTACTGGCAGGAACAAATTTCACACTCCTCTACTTTGGACTTCATAACCGCCTCAAGACCATCTGGAACAACGAGGAATTCAGGTTTTACCTCGGTTTTACTATACTCTTCGCGGTTATCATTTCTTCAGTTGTATTCGCAGTCACTGGAAATACTCTCGAACAATCGTTCCGCTATTCTTTATTTCAGCTTGTCTCCGTGGTTACTACCACAGGATTTGTCACCGCCGACTATACGGCATGGACACCTTTGCTAACGGTGCTCTTCTTCATGCTGATGTTTATCGGCGGATCAGCTGGTAGTACCGCCGGTGGAGTAAAAGTTGTACGGCATGTGATCCTTTTGAAAAACAGTCTCATGGAGCTCCGGCGCCAATTGCACCCCAACGCGATACTGCCCGTCAGATTAAACCAGAAAGCAATTACTGCCGAAATTACTTTTAATGTAATGGCCTTCATGATTATTTACTTCATGGTATTTGCTGTAGGCACTATTGTCATCAGTGGATTCGGGTATAATTTTGAAACAACCATCGGAGCGGTTGCATCATGCCTTGGTAACATAGGGCCAGGACTCGGCAATGTTGGCCCTGCATATAATTATGCTTTTTTTAGTGATGGCGCAAAATGGTTTTTATCATTCCTGATGCTTCTTGGGCGTCTCGAGCTTTTCACTGTACTCATCCTGTTTACTCCCTATTTTTGGGTGAAGTATTGAAGTTTGAAGTTTATCATTTAACATTATTGGTTTGACCAACATCAATTACAATTAACCAGACTAAAGTGTGGCAATTCCGGATCAAATCTTGCGAATACTAATACTTAACACGTTTCCGGCCTGGGGTGGAGGTGAAAAGTGGACACTCACATTAGCTGCGGGCCTTAGAGACAATGGGCATTATGTAGTAATATCTGCACCGGCAGGCTCGGAGACTGACAAAAGAGCAACAGCCCAGGGCCTGGTCACTGCACCATTCAGAATTGGTCCGGATATCGCCTACTGGAAGATTATCCCCTTTCAGAAAATCCTCCGAACACATAAAATCCAGGTGGTTGTTTGCTGTCAGAATCCTGACATCAAGATAGGAGCCCTGGCAGCCCGATTGGCTGGGATACCAGCTATTTTTGCACGTCAGGGACTTGCAAGAATCAGAAATACCCTAGAACATCAATTCATCGTCACTAAATATCTCGATGGAATTATCACCAATACACAATCAATAAAACAATTATATGAAAGCTATGGCTGGATTCCTTCCGGCTTCATACATGTTGTTCATGATGGGCCACAAATTTCTTCTCCTCCGATATCTATAGATATTCATAAGGAATTCGAGTTGAACACGGGCAGTAAAGTAATAATTACCGCCGGAAGACTGGATCATCAAAAAAGGTACGACTTGTTGATTGATGTTGCCAAATTGGCGAAACACCATGGATATAACTGGAGCATTATTGTTGTGGGTAAAGGAAAACTCGAGCATGAGCTAAAATCAAATGCAGCTTTAAATGGAGTAAGCGATATCATCAGGTTCATTGGATTCAGAACCGATGTTTTGGAGCTTTTCCACTCTTCCGACTTGTTTGTTATGTCATCTGATTCCGAAGGAATGAGTAATTCTTTACGCGAAGCGATGGCTCTCGGAATGCCATGTATATCAACCGATGTTTATGGTGTGGATGAGCTATTTGAGAGTGGCCAAAACGGGATAAAAGTTCCGAAAGGAGACGCTAATGGGCTTTTCCAAGCCATTGTGGCGTTATTTTCGGACTCGGAAAAAAGAAAAGAATTGGGCGAAAACGCCAGGAATCGCATATCTTCATCCTTCAATAACAACCAGATGGTAAAACGAGTCGAAGAGATTTTTTTTAATCAGTTACGCTCCAAAACGTGATTAATAGGTATGCCTCATGGGTAATGACCGTTTAAAAAATATCCTCGTTAAGATGCCGGTACGACTGGGCGATAGTATAATGGCCTCGTATTTTCTTCGTGCTTTGAGCCACCAATACCCGGGCTCTAAAATCGATGTGATCATGGCCAAACATGTCGTTGAATTGACCCATTTCTTGCCCTACCTTAATCACGTTTATGGTTTTTCGAAATCGGAATATCCGGGCATAATGGGTACTATTCGCTTCGGGAGGATGATTCGCCGTAATACTAAATACGACCTTTTCTTTTGCATCCCATATTCATTCTCCTCTGCTCTGGCAGGTTTTTTTTCAGGAAGCAAGCGTAGAATTGGATTAGATACCGAATTTCGGCGATTTCTGCTGACGAAGGCCTATAAGCCAAGAAAAGACGTGCATGAGACCGAGGAAATCAATTCTATACTTGAGCGATTCATTGGCAAAAAGATTGACTTTTCCCCATTGCATTTTCAAAAATTTATAGAGCCGCATACTGTTTTTGTCAGGAAGATTGCCTTGAATACAATGGCCAGTCAAACCTCCAGAATTATTCCGCTGCAGACTTCTATTTCATTGATTAAGAGTCTTCTTGATCGTTTCCCACATGAAATTATTTTAACAGGTGCTCAAAATGAAGCACCCTTTGTGGAAATCATTGCCAATGAGTTTCAGGATGAACCCAGAGTGAAAAACTTTTGTGGAAAAACAACGCTCGTTGAACTCGCAGGTGTATTCACTCAATGTGACCTTGTGATAACTACAGATACCGGAAATGCTCATTTTGCCAACGCACTCGGATTACCGACTGTCGTATTGTTCGGAGCAGGCAACCCCAACAGAAGTCGGCCCTATGAGTCAGCAAATTGCATTGTCGTAAGGGCCGAAGGACTGAATTGTATGCCTTGTATGTCTTCAGATTGTAAATTCAAGGATACACGCTGCCTGTCTTCCATTTCAAACACCATGATTTTACAGGCCGCTGGTCGATTTTTGAATGGTTTAAAACTTTAACAAATTTGCATAGACACTGTGGATCGGTAATCCCATGACGTTGAAGTATGAACCTTCTATCCAGGTAATGCCAATCATTCCTATCCATTCCTGAATGCCATAGGCGCCCGCTTTGTCATAGGGCTTGAATTTTTCGACATAGTAATCAATCTCCTGATCCGTGAGAATTTTAAAATTTACCAGGGTGGTATCGCTAAATGAAACCATCTTGTCCTTGTCTTTGATTACGACGCCTGTTACCACCTGGTGCGTTTTTCCGGACAGAGAGCTGAGTATTTGTGCCGCTTCTTCAGCGTTGGCAGGCTTGCCGAGTATGGTATTGTTGATGATGACGACTGTGTCGGCAGTGATAAGAATTTCACCGCTTTTTAGTGTAGGAAAATGTTTGGCTTTCTGTTCAGCGAGATAAAGCGCCACCTGTTCTGGCAGTATATGGGCGGCAAACCTTTCTTCAAAATCGACAACCTTCACGATGAAATCGAACCCTGCATTCCGGAGGATTTCCTGGCGCCGTGGCGACTGCGATGCAAGAATAATGCGCTTGTTCTCCAGCATATTTTATTAGTTTGGTGCGAAGTTAATACAAAGTCAAATTCGTTGCCCTAAGTTTTTCTTTGCTATTTTTACCCCGAATCAAGGTATGGTATGTTCAATTCATTCAAACGAAGCATTATTGATGGGATAAGGGAAAAGTTACCGGGTGCATTGGCACACCAGATAATGCTCCCAACCCATCGTGATAGTTCGTTTCGCTTTCCGGAATTCACACAGGGTCCTGTAAAGAGTGCGGTATTGCTGCTCTTCTACCCTTCTGATGATGGAATCATTAAATTTCCATTGATTCAGCGCTCCACGTATAATGGTGCGCACAGCGGACAAATAAGTCTGCCGGGTGGAAAACAAGAGGAAAATGACGCTGATCTCATTTACACTGCCTTGCGTGAGACACATGAAGAAATCGGGGTAGCCCCCGGTTCTGTTGAAATAGGCGGCTGTCTGACGGATTTATACATTGCAGTAAGCAATTTTATCGTAACCCCAGTGATCGGATTCGCTGAAAAAAAGCCTGTTTTTTCCATAGATCCAAGCGAAGTTGAGGCAGTCTTCGAAACAGATCTATCAGTACTTTTTAACCCATCTTGTCGCAAACACGGCACTGTGTTGGCTGGGGGTAAATACGAAATTCAAACTCCCTATTTTGAGATAGATAACAAAATAATCTGGGGCGCTACCGCCATGATGTTGAGCGAATTGTGTTTGGTTGCGGAATACTCAGGATTGGTTAAAACTTAACATATGCAGCACGACAGTCAAAAAGCAGCTCTTATCACCAACGATGCCGTCATATTTGGGATCTTAATGGTTCTCCTGTCAATCATTTTCATAACGGCCTCCAGCCAAAACCCAAAAATCCGAAAGTTCTATAAGGTGATTCCCATGCTTCTGCTCTGTTACTTTTTGCCGTCACTACTCACCACAGCAGGCATTGTTGATCCAAATACTTCCCAACTTTATACTGTAGCATCACGGTATTTGTTGCCAGCCTGTCTTGTTCTTCTGACGCTCAGCATAGATTTAAAGGAAATAGTGAGGCTTGGCCCCAAGGCTTTAATCATGTTTCTTGCAGGTACACTTGGCGTGGTCATTGGTGGTCCGCTGGCCATCCTTATCGTTTCAATATTCTCTCCTGAAACGGTTGGTGGCACAGGCGATGCAGCTATATGGAGAGGCATGACTACCATAGCCGGTAGTTGGATCGGCGGCAGCGCCAATCAGGCTGCTATGTTCGAGATATTTAAACCTTCCGGCCAATTGTATGCCATCATGATAACGATCGATGTGATTGTTGCCGAAATCTGGATGGCATTCATTCTTTTTGGTGTTGACCGAGCCAAGTCCATCAACCGGTTTTTTAATGCAGATGATTCAGCGATAATCAGTCTCCAGGTAAAAATGCAGGAACTTAGCTCCCGTAGCATGCGCATCCCGTCGCTCCCTGACCTGATGGCCATTCTGGGAATTGCATTTGGAGCCACAGGAATCAGTCATCTTATTGCCGATAACCTGGCTCCTTTCCTTCAGCAAAATGCGCCCTGGCTCGATAGGTTCAGCCTGACAAGCAGCTTTTTCTGGCTCATTGTGATTGCCACGACCATAGGGCTCGCATTGTCGTTTACACGGGCACGAAAGCTGGAAGGCGCCGGAGCATCGCGAATCGGTAGTGTTTTTATTTATGTTTTGGTGGCGACTATTGGAATGAAAATGGATATCAGGGAGATATTTGCAAGTCCTGGGCTTTTTGTGGTTGGATTAATCTGGATGTCAATTCACGTCATTATCATGGTGATCGTCGCAAAAATTATCAGGGCTCCATATTTCTTTCTGGCCGTGG
>JBGSYX010000081.1:0-3485 GCA_041750735.1 Cyclobacteriaceae bacterium | reverse complement strand
TTTCAATGTTTTTATATTGTCAATGCCGAATTTACTTTTCAACTCGGCAAATAATTCATCCTTTTTTTCGGGCCTGATCAACTCGAGATTATTATAAACGATGATCTTGGTTCGGTCCTTTGTTCCGAAAAGAAAATATTCGCTTAGTCCTGCCAGCAGAAGTAAAGCAACATCGGTGATCACAATTTTGTAAAACGCAATGTCTTCAGGCACAAGCTGGTTTTTTGCGGCAATGCCAACACTCAGAAAGATGTAGGTCATTTCCCGTGGTGATATTGGGGCTGTGCGATAGCGTATGAGACTAAAAATGGCAAAAATCCCAAGGGCAAAACCGAAGCTCATATCAACCCGGCTGATCATGATGCAAAGTTCAGCGATGATGGCTGCAAGGATTATGTAAGTAAACAAATATTCCCTTTTTCCTGCATTGGGATAATAGAGGAAGCGCGCTAATAGGAATACAACCCCGATAGTGTAGCAGAACTTGATAAAGGTGAAAACAAAAACATCCATGATCAACGATAGCAAAGTGAAAAAGTCAGGAAAATATACAAAATCTCCATGTGTTGTGGGCATAAACCGAAGCACGGCACAGCTAATTTTATACTATACAAAGGTGGGTATTTTTATGGGAAAGTCATTTTAATATGGATATTAACCGTTAAAGCTTCCCGATCGATGATAAAACCTGAGTTTTATATAAATTAACACTCCATGAATAATTCGTCTAATCAATTTGAAATGATATGAAAAAGTTATCTCTGATTCTGTTCCTTGAATTGGTATATTCTATTGCGCCAGCACAAGTTTATGATTTTGATTCGCTCTATAAGCATGATGAAGGCTTTCAAACAGTCGTTGCCTCCAGACCTGATTTCACTGACTTTTTTGCCGGGGAGGAAACACTTCGGATTACTATAGAATCAGACTTTAAGAACCTCATCAAGAAAAAGTTTGACGGTGAATATCAGCCGGCAACACTAACTTATTTCATAAGTGATACCGTGGCGATTCGCAGGGATATCACCATAAAGCCCAGGGGAAATATGAGAAGACGCACTTGCTATTTTCCACCGATCATGTTGAATTTTCCCAAGAAGGAAGGAATAATGGAGCAGATCAGCGAATTCGATAAAATGAAGATGGTAGTAGATTGTAAGAAAGGCGAGATTTACGATCAATACCTGCTTGGGGAATACTACGCCTACAAAATCTACAATCTGATCACCGAATACAGCTTCCGCGTGCGATTGGTCGAACTTACCATGAAGGACATCAACGACGATATGAAATCCCTGACAAGTCATGCTTATATCATCGAAAGCGTGGAGCAACTGGCAAAACGGTTAAATGCCATACCGATCGAAACCAAGAACATTCGCGACCAATACACTGAACTGAGTACGCTGGCAAATGGGTACTTATTCCATTATCTCATCGGAAACACAGATTGGTCGATCCCAGCATTGCACAATTATAAAATAATCAAATCATTGGACCCAACAGTCCCGAGACCCTATGCCATACCTTATGACTTTGACTATGCCGGCATCATCAACACCAACTATGCCGTGCCGGATGAGCACCTGGGTATTGAAAGCGTCCGTGATCGCGTGTACCGTGGCGTTTGTATCGATCAAAAATATCTGCTGGATGCAGCGCAAAACTTCAAAAATGCACGGGAGACAATATACAGTATGTATGAAAAAAGCTTGCTGGAATCATCCCAAAGGAAAAGTACTAAGAGTTATCTAGACGAGTTTTTTCGGATTCTCAATAATGACAATAGCTTTAGAGTTAACATACTGGAGCAATGCCGGGAGTGATTTGCACTATGCTGGAATTAACAGCAAAAACAATTACCTGTTGGTCATTTTAGTGATTTGAATCTTCGGTTAGCTACTTAACGGATAATAACAGTCAACCATCATCTTTGGCTGAAATAAAATAGTTATCCCACTCAATGTCACTCGAAGGCTGACCCCCTTCTCGCGCGAATGTTACTTTCGTGCGATACGACGAATACGCGGAAGTAACTTTCGCGCCAGATAAGGTCGAAAGGGTCGCGAAAGGAAATAGAACAGGTTGAAAAATTACGAAAGAATTATTACCATGATAAAGCATCCAAAGACAAAAAATGAGTGTTTCGACTTAAATTATCCTATGGAATATTTTCACTAATCAGGAAATGTGCGAATGAATAAGATTCTCTTTTACTGCTTTTGCCTGATCTCATTGCTCAATTATTCAATAGCCGCAGCACAGCCAACTGATACCTTGGCCAAATCTGAATGGCAGCATTTATTCACCAATGAACTCTTCTTCTCTGACGGCAATTTTATATACAGTGGCCGATATGAGGTGGATAAAAATTGGCTGCATCTGGAAGCCCGATTCAATAATGAGCAACTCAATACTTTCTCATTGTGGCTTGGCTATAACTTTAGCGGTGGTAAAAGCTTTCAATATACCATTACGCCGGCAGTTGCAGGGTTAGTTGGAGAATTAAAAGGAATTGCTCCTGGTATAAAATTCAACCTTGGTTACCGTGGTTTTCAACTGGATGTTGAATCAGCGGTTATTTTTAAAGAGGGCAAAAAATACGATTTCTTTTACAATTGGACTGATTTTACTTATCATCCCCTCGATTGGCTATGGCTCGGTATTAGTGAACAACGAGCAAGACTATACCAGTTGGGAAATGACACATACATTGGGTTTTTAATTGGGGGAAAATACCGGCGCTTTGAGTTTGCGGGTTACCTGTATTCCATAGGGATTGAAAAGGACTATTTCGTCATATCCTTATCAATAGCGATTCCGGAAGAGTAAGATAGTAAACACCTAAATGTCTCCTACCACCGCCGCCACCTCTTCCGCCAAAGTTACCACCACCCCCATAACTGCCGCTGCGACCAACGTTATTGTATGAACTTGTTGTTGGCCGAGATGCCAAGGAAGCGCTCGATTGCCGTGTTGATGGTGAAAGACTGGCAGTTGGACGGGTTGACACCGAGGGGTTCGACGGACTGGCTGAAGGTCTCGTTGCATCAGAAGGACTTGAAGGCCGTGTCGATGGTGTTGTTGACGGCCGGTTGCCATCGGTCTTATAACTGCCATAGCTTAGTAACAAAGGCCACCAGGCCACATTTTTTTCAATGAGAGTAGATCAAAACCCCGAAAAAGCCCCTGTCAGATACATTGGAAATTTGCGCGATGAGTACAACAGGTAGAACTTATTGAGCCGAAAAATAGATTGAACAAAAAAAGACTAAATGTGCTTTTATACACCTTATATGGTTGTCTACAAGAAGCTTTTAGCTGAAAATGATCCTCTATAAATATGTTGAACTAAACCGTTATTTTGGGGCAGGGAGGTGAAACAGTTGGTAGATTTAAAGTACACACTTTAACTCTATTAACATGGAAAACCGACCAACGAGTTGTCTTGCTCTCCTTCGCAAGGAGATGGAAATCCGCAATTA
>JBGSYX010000080.1:0-16458 GCA_041750735.1 Cyclobacteriaceae bacterium | reverse complement strand
TAATTGCGGATTTCCATCTCCTTGCGAAGGAGAGCAAGACAACTCGTTGGTCGGTTTTCCATGTTAATAGAGTTAAAGTGTGTACTTTAAATCTACCAACTGTTTCACCTCCCTGCCCCAAAATAACGGTTTAGTTCAACTATTTATAGAGGAAGGTTTTCAGCTAAAACCTTCCTCTATACAACCATATCGGGAATATAGAGGCAAGTTTTGGCTTATCTGTTCTCTTCCATTTATGTCCATTAAATATATGAATCCATTTGCGCATATCACAAAGTCACTCTCCAATACATGTCTTTTTGGGCTTTTTCAAAGGAAATATCTATAATGCGTCCCATTGCAGATTAAGCTATTACAAAATCATCAGATAACCAAGTGAATCAGCGGTAGTGCCAGGTCTCTGAAAAGTCACCGGTATTTATTATAGAACTTATCCTCCCGTATTGAGAAGCTTAACTTTTTAACCTAAATTCACCCTCGAAGTGCCAATGAAAGCTGGCACTATTTTTTATCAGATATTGACCCTTTTCAACATTTTTAAAAAATAATTCTATGAAAAATGCATGTATAATCATTCTGCTGTTCATCACCCTTTTTTCATGCAAGCCACAGGAAATAGAAATGGTTACGAGCACAGAGGCAGAGTCCTGGATGACGGTAACTAATGCGGCCATCGGTTCGCAAGTAGAAAATCCAGATGTAATTATTGATGTGGCAAGTCCTCTCCAAACCATAGAGGGATTCGGTACCTGCTTCAATGAACTGGGCTGGACGTCTCTCAGCTTATTGAGTGATGCAGACAGGGAAGCAATAATGAAAGAATTGTTCGCGCCCGACAGCGGGGCTAATTTCACGATATGCAGAATGCCTGTTGGCGCCAATGATTTTTCACGTGATTGGTATTCTTACGATGAAACGGATGGCGATTTTGCCATGGATAATTTCAGCATTTCCAACGACCTGGAAACACTGGTTCCATTTATTAAAAACGCTCAAAAATACAACCCTTCCCTAAAAATTTGGGCGTCTCCTTGGTCACCTCCTTCCTGGATGAAATACAATAAACACTATGCCGCCAGAAGTGTACTGGGCGATGCGACATTTAAATCGGACGAATGGGGAATGGACCTTACCGGAATCAATAATGGCCTGGCTCCTGAAAAAGAAGGCAAAGAGGGCACCGATATGTTCATACAGCAGGATGAATATTTTCAAGCGTACGCTTTGTATTTCAGCAAATTCATCCAGGCATACCGGGAACAAAACATTGACATTTTTATGGTTATGCCCCAGAACGAATTTAATTCAGCCCAGGTGTTTCCAAGTTGTACCTGGACTGCTGCCGGATTGGCGAAGTTCATCGGTAAATACCTCGGACCGGAAATGCAAAAACTCACTGTTGAGTTGATGTTTGGCACTGTTGAGCGTCCGGCGGAAGCTCTTGTCGATACCATATTAAATGATCCGGACGCTGGTAAGTATATTGATGGAGTTGGTTTTCAATGGGCAGGAAAGGAATCTATACCAGGGATCCATCAGCGCTATCCGAATCTAAAACTATATCAAACTGAACAGGAATGCGGAAACGGCAAGAACGACTGGAAATCCTGCAAGTATTCATGGGGACTCCTCAAACATTACCTTTCGAATGGAGCCAACGCCTACATGTATTGGAACGCGTCCTTAAAACAAGGCGGAATAAGCACCTGGGGCTGGAAGCAAAATTCATTGGTTAGTGTAGATACATTGGCGAAGACCTATAAATTTAACCATGAATATTTCCTTCTGAAGCATGTCAGCCATTTCGTAAAGCCCGGTGCAAAACTCCTTAAAGCTGAAGGTTCATTCAACAATTTACTGGCATTTGAAAATCCGGATAAGAGCCTGATACTCGTGATGCAAAACGAAGAGCCCAACGAAAAACAACTATCTATAAAGTTGAACGATCATTATTATTCTATAAAGCTACAAGCCGATTCCTTCTCAACTGTTAAAATTTTGTAACCCATCTGGAAAATGCCATCAGAATATAATTTTGAATATTGAATTCCTCGTAGAAAGTATAGCGCACATCCATCCCTGGCGCCATGAAAAAATTCACCCTTTTCCTCACACTATTTTTGTTAGTAGGGGGATATGCCGGTAAACCACGACAAAATCAAAATATAGCATGAAAAAGATATTCACATTACTTGCCTCCGCCCTAATTACTGTTTCTTTATATTCCCAACAGCCAGAAATTGCACTTTATGATGGAGTTGCTCCTGGTTCCGAGACATGGACATGGACGGAACAAAAAATGGGAGCTAATGGCTTTTCATTTATTATAGATGTATCAAAGCCAACGATCACTCCATTTATACCTGAAAAGCCCAATGGCACTGCCGTCATTATTGCACCAGGCGGAGCGTTTCATATACTTTCTTTTGATAATGAAGGTATCGAAGTAGCTAAGAAATTAAACGAAATCGGCATAACCGCATTTGTTTTAAAATATCGGTTAGTACACAGTGACCCAACAAAACCGGAAAATAACCTGATGGCTTTATTAGCGGCAAAGAACTACAAAAAACTCGATTCCATAAACGCTCCTGTTGTACCACTTGCTCTACAAGATGGTCTGACCGCCATGAAATATATTCGCCAACATGCAGCATACTATGGCATCGATCCAAACAAGATTGGCTTCATGGGATTTTCGGCAGGTGGCACATTGACGATGTCGGTCGTATATAGCGCAACTAATGAAAACAGGCCAAATTTTGTGGCGCCAATATATCCTTATGCGGATGCAATCCTGGGCTCAACAGTCCCGACAGAAAAGACTCCTATATTCATTGCTGCCGCCAGCGATGACAATTTGGGTTTGGCCAGTCATAGCGTACGAATATACTCTGAATGGCTGGAGGCAAATCAGCCAGCCGAACTGCATATGTATGAAAAAGGCAGTCACGGTTTTGGGATGAGAAAGCAAAATCTGCCGGTTGATTCGTGGTTCGATCGATTTACGGAATGGTTAGTAATGCATGGATATTTAACCAATTAATTTGGTTATAACCGGTCTAATTCAGATTAGGGAGTATCATTTATTTTGTATTCAAACCAGTCGAAATCCGCGCTTGCGTTGGAATGTTTTCCATTTCCGGTGGCATACAACCCTACATAAACACCAGTAAATCCACCTACTGTTTCCGAACTCAGAAATTTCGAATCCACCTTTTCGATTTCCTTGAAAGGCTCATTTCCCTGTGCGTAGGAAAGTATAAACCTGGACCGCTCGCACGCAATGGCGAGCTTCACCGGACCTGGTTTTAAAACGACCTCCCGGGATTCATGGATTACAGAACCGAACATCAATCTGCTAACGAGCACCCTCTTACCTTTGGATTGCCTGACGAGCAGATCAAAGTGGGAACCGTTGTTCAGAAGACTCAACCCGGCCTGTTCATTGGCTTTGGTTGGATTAAATTCCATTTGGGTAGTGGCTGTAAAATACACATGCTGAATTCTCCGACCAATAAAGGTTGGGGACTTGCGATCTTCGATTGTCTGCTCTGAACCTATTAATCTCAGATACCCTTGCCGTGCGGTGAGCGAATAATTAGACGTAACCGGATACCGTAGATAATTCCATTCCAATGATGGTTTGTCTTCATCAAATTCAGTTCTGGCAGGTGTTGCTGGAAAAGGTTTCAAGGGTAAAGTAGGACAGGTCATATCGACTGTAACAGTTCCGTTGCCATTCACCACAGGCCATCCATTTTTTGGCCAGGTTACCGGTGCCAGGCAAGTTTCCCTTCCGAGAATATGGTGAACTCCATCGGCTACTGTTCTGTAACCATGAAAAACCATCCACCACGATCCATCCAGCGCATCGACGATATCGGCATGTCCCACACCTTGAATAGGATTGCCCTGGCCGGCTGCATTTACATGAGTAAGAATTGGATTAGCCGGATTGTTCATATAAGGCCCCCAAATGTCTTTGCTCCTTGCAATGGTTTGCGAATGTGCTTCTTCGGTCCCTCCTTCAGCAGCCATCAAGAAGTAAAACCCATCCTTCTTGTAAATATGTGGGCCCTCCGCATATCGGCCTCCAACTCCATTCCACACTTTTCGGATTTCGGACAGGGTTTTGCCAGTTTTCAGGTCAATTTCATATAACTCAAAGGGAGATGATATCACATAGGTCCTTCCATCATCGTCGAAAAAAAGATCCGGGTCTATCCCTTTGGCCTCGATAAAAATAGGGTCAGACCATGGACCTGCTGGGTTGGTGGCCGTTACATAAAAATTGCCCCCGGCTCCAACGTTGGTTGTTATCATGTAAAAAGTGCCTTGGTGATGCCGGATGGTAGTAGCAAAAATATTCAATCCTTCTGGAAGTTGGCTAGGCCTGTCGATGCAGTAACCAATCTGCTCCCAGTTTACCAGGTCTTTACTGTGAAATACAGGAACACCGGGGAAATACTCAAAGGTGCTATTGACCAGGTAATAATCCTCTCCGACACGACAAACACTGGGATCAGAAAAGAAACCGGGAATTATAGGATTCCGGAACGTTACGGGTTCTTCAGGGTTTATAACCGCAGAAAAGGGTGTAGCACGCCAATCAAACTCTGGCAATGGCGCCTTTTGCTTAACAGGGGGTATGTCCTGAGCAAATAGGTGAGAAGCAAAAAATAAAAGGATGGCGAAAGTGAATACATTGGATTTCATAATTCTGGGCTTAGTTGGTGGATTCTTTTATGTCAAGAACATGCGCTGATTAAAAAGTGAAATTTAAACAATAATTATACGGTTCAGTGAAAAAATTCTACTTGAATTCCACCAGATTCGGGAACTTCTGATAATGTACTTGGTGGCTGATCATTAATTCAAATTATGAAGTCAGGTCGGTTATTTATGGTTATTGATAATATTTCAATAACTCGTATCATCCATGACCACTTTTCCCTTAAAAGTATAATATACAAACACGGTGTACGTCAACACAAGAGGGGCTCCGATAGCTGCAATAATCAGCATGATCGACAAGGATTTTTCAGACGAGGCTGCATTGTAAATTGTGATATTGTAGCTCGGATCGATCGTTGATATCAGCAGGGTCGGGTAAAGTTCAATGGCAACGAGAATGAGTAATAAACCCATGGTTAAAGAGGAAAATAAAAAAGCCCATTGGAATTTTTTCTTGCTGGCTAATCTTGGAATGTTGGCAATACTAAGAAATACCAGGAGCGGAATAACGAACAAATGTGGATCACTTTTAAAATTGTCAGATAAATGGGGCAGATAGAGGAGTGTATAAAGTGTTGTAATTCCAAAGCTCACGACAAAGAAGATGATCCCATTTTTCAGTAATAACCGAAGTTGCTCGTAAAGTACACCTTCTGTTTTCATTAGCAAATAAATCGCACCGTGAGTCATAAACAGCGAAACAGTTGTGAGACCAACCATGATAGAGTAGAGGTTGATAAATTCCCAGAAAGGCCCTCCCTGGTATTCATGTTGGTCATCGATCGCCAATCCCTGCAGTACATTTCCAAGGACTATTCCCAGCAAAAGTGCCAGCATAGTGCTGGAGATGCTATATATGTAATCCCAAAGTTTGCGCCACCAATTCATTTTTTCCTTGCTCCGAAATTCTATGGACACCGCACGCATGATAATGAAGGCAAGAAACAGCATAAATGGCGTGTACATTGCCGAAAACAACGTGGCGTACAAGACCGGAAAGCCCGCAAATAATGCACCCCCGCCAATCACCAGCCATACTTCATTACCATCCCATACCGGTCCGATGGCATTGAGGGCAATCCTTCTGTCCTGTTCCTTTTTGAAAAACAAATGCCAGGCTCCGGCACCAAAATCAAATCCATCCAGTATGGCATATCCGGAAAAAAGCGCTCCTACCACCAGGAACCACCATGTCGGAAAATCTAAAGACAGTAAAGTTGCCATCAGTTTACTTAGTTTCGAAATTTGTACTACCACCACCCACAGATACGTCATTCATCTGCGACTCATCATATGGCCCGTGTTTGATCTTTTTATTCAATAAATAAAGAAACAATAAAAGTAGGACAAGGTAGATGAAGAAAAACATGATCAATGATGACAACACCTGATTGGCTGTTACTGATTTTGAAAGAGCATCTGAAGTTCTCAATAATCCATAAACTACCCATGGTTGACGACCCATTTCTGCAGTAAACCAACCTACCTGATTGGCGATTTGTGGAAAGAGCACCGAAAAGATAAATATGGTCATAAGCCACTTTTTATTGAATAGTTTGCCTCTGATCCTCAGGTAAGTGGCGTAAAGCGTCAGCGCAATGAGTAACATACCTATCGCCACCATGATATGATAGAATTGGAAAATAGCATTAATCTGCGATGGACGTTCATCGGGTGGGAAGGCACGCAAGCCTTTAATCTTGGTACTAAAATCAAAATCTACCAAAAATGAAAGGCCATTTGGTATTTTGATGCCGGATACACTTTCATTTTTCTGGTCTACCCATCCCAGGATATACATATCTGCGGGGGCATTTTCTTCAAAATGACCTTCGATTGCTGCGAGTTTCGCCGGTTGGTTTTTAGCAACGCCATCTGCAGATTTATGACCGGACAGAAGCTGGCTTAGCGATAAAATGGTTGCTACCGTCAAGGCGATTTTAAATGCTTTGTATGATATCTGAACAAATCTTCCTTTCACTATATAATAAGCATGAACACTCAACACCAGAAAGGCCCCAGCTAACAATGCACCAATCCAAACATGGAACAGCCGATCCATACTGGAGGGATTAAAAATCATTGCCCAGAAATCTGTGATCTCAGCCCTAGCCTCCAGACCTTCACCAACAATATGATATCCTGCCGGAGTCTGTTGCCAACTGTTGGCGATTACAATCCACACCGCTGAAAACATGGACCCGAAAAATATACCGGCTGTCGCTACCAGATGTACCCAAGGCTTCACCCTGTCCCAACCAAAAAGAAGGACGCCCAAAAAGCCGCTTTCAAGTGCAAACGCAAAAATACCTTCCGCTGCCAAAGCACTTCCGAATACATCGCCAACATACCTGGAATAGGTAGCCCAATTGGTGCCGAATTCAAATTCCATAACAATACCAGTGGCCACTCCGATACCAAATGTCAAGGCAAATATTTTTGTCCAAAACCGTGCGAGTTGTTCGTATTCCTTGTTTTTGGTTTTTAAGTATAAACTTTCGAAAATCACCAGAAGTAGCCCCAGTCCGATGCTTAAGGGCGGGTAGATATAGTGGAAAGCTATGGTAAAGGCAAACTGAATTCTCGATAATATTTCTACATCCATATATAAATCAGCTTATTATTTTGAAATCCTTGATAATACCCAAAACTGTAAAATCAATGGAAATTACGTCATATTAATAATATTATTAAACTATAAGTCGTATTTCCTCGTGGCGTTTTTATTGTTTTATGGACCAATTCCGCTCTAAGCTATTTTTTCCTGAAACAATCGGGAGAAATAAATTATTCTTTCAAAAAAATAACTTTTATCCCTTTTCATGGTTCATTCAGTAATTGTTTACATCCGCTGTACAGTAAACCACTTATGACCCTGCAAAATATCCGACTCGAAGTGATGCAAACTATTGAGAAATCGATGGATGCGCTATTAGTAAAGTATTTAAAACCCATAGAAACAAATTGGCAACCTTCAGACCTTTTACCGTTATCTGATTCCCCGGAGTTTTTTGACGAAATCAAAGAAATTCAGGAAGTCGCAAAAGAAATGGAGTATGATCTTTGGGCTGTCCTGATCGGGGACACTATTACCGAAGAAGCACTGCCAACGTACGAGTCCTGGCTCATGAATGTGGAAGGAATAGACCAGGAAGGTAAAAACGGCTGGTCAAGATGGATTCGTGCATGGACTGCAGAGGAAAACCGCCATGGAGATTTACTGAATAAATACCTTTACCTCTCCGGCAGAGTGAATATGAAGGCAATGGAGATCTCTACCCAATATCTCATCAATGATGGCTTTGACATTGGAACAGGCTCTGATCCATATAAAAATTTCGTTTACACAAGCTTCCAGGAAATGGCGACCAATATTTCGCACAGACGTGTGGCCAGTCTGTCCAAACAATATGGTAATGCGCGACTAGCAAAAATATGCGGAGTTATCGCTTCTGATGAAGCACGTCACGCCAGCGCCTATATAGATTTTTTTAAAAGAATATTTCAACACGATCCCAGTGAAGCAATGCTGGCATTTAAAGATATGATGCGAAAAAAAATCGTGATGCCTGCCCATTTTCTCAGGGAATCAGGGCAGGGTATCGGAGACTTGTTTTCCCACTTTTCTGATGCCGCCCAGCGAATCGGTGTTTATACGACCCAGGATTATATCGAAATTCTGGAAACCCTTTTGGCGAAGTGGCACATCGATCGCGTAAAAGACCTGAATGGTCCGGCGGAAAGGGCAAGAGATTACTTGATGGAGTTGCCTGCCCGTTTGAAAAGGATTGCTGAAAGAGTAAAAATCCCACAAAAGCAGTATCAATTTTCATGGGTAGGTGTATAAGGTGAATCAACTAACCGACAAATTATAATTAGTAGTTGCCATCATTAAAAGGATTCGGATGATCCCATTCTTTTTTGATATCAATACCTGATTCACTACCTTTTATTCTGATTTTAAGAATAGCAACCGTAATCCTGCTCCACCATGCTCGACTCTCCGATCATAGACATTGCCATCGGCCTTTCTTTTTTGTATTTTCTACTTGGTCTCATCGTTTCAACAGTAAACGAAATGATTCAAGCCAAGCTTAGAACCAGGTCCAAAGAACTTCAGTCAGCAATCCTCAATTTTCTTGATCGTGACTGGGACGTGATCGGAAAAAAAATCGTCGAAAGTCCATATGTCCGTTCTCTGCAAAAAGATGCCACAAAATTTCCAGCCTACATTCCTTCAGCGGCCTTTGCCCAGAGCATTGTGGATGTGATCAAGGGTGCCGACGACCTGCCTGAGAATGTCGAAAAGATCAAGGAAACCATCCGTAACAATCCGGTTATTAAAGGCGACGCACAAGTTTGGCTGCTGGGCCTGCTCGATCAGTCTTACGGGAGACTGGATGTTTTCTACACAAAACTTGAAGATTCCTACAACGATGCCATGGATCGGGTAAGCGCGTGGTTTGGCAAAAAGGCAAAGAAAGCCATTTTGATCATAGGTATTGTCGCTTCCGTCGCTATGAATATAGATACGATTCATATTACCCAGTCATTGTGGAAAAATAAAGAGACTGCGAAAACCCTGTCGGCATTGGTTACGACCTCCATGGAGAATTATCAAAAGACAGATCAGGGCTTTCAGATTATGGATGATGCGGGTAATATCCTGTATTCGGTCGAACAAAATGCTGGCGCCAACCTCTCTAAAACAGTGGCAAAAGTTAACATTCTGCCAATTCCCCTTGGTTGGGACCAACACTCATGGGATTTTGTGAAACAACCCGGATGGGGTTGGGGAATATTGTCAAAAATTGCCGGATGGGCCATAACAGCAGTAGCTATTTACCTTGGCGCTCCATTCTGGTTTGATTTACTGAGAAAAGCGGTGAATCTACGCGGCTCAGAAAGCAAGCCGTCAGCAACCCCTGCTGCGACGAAATCATAGCGAAGGATCAACTTTTGAATCTCCCTTAATTGGTGTCTGTCTAAAAGTCCATAAGCACCAAAAAAAACAAATTACAAATCTCATATAATTTTCAATATCCAACTTCGAAAAATCAAAAACCCGCTTTAATATTGAAATCTGGATGATTGGCATTTACCAGCCCCGACCGGTAGGTTTGCTTTTTTGATTTATGTCATTTGTATTTCCTTTTGGACATACATGAACAAAAGACTTTACTGATTACTGTTTCAGTACAAATGGTCTGCGGGTGGATTTTTCAGCAGTCGGAAAGTCAGTCGGGATAGGCTGTGTAACTTTTCCTGTTGCTGCCCACTCAACACCTCTTAAAAAAGAAACGATAAATCCGACGCTTTCGAAGGAGTAATCGTCGTGACCCAAAGTGGTATGAAATACACGGCCTTTGCCATATTTTATAATCATGAGCATCGGTTCATGCCTGTCAGTCGGCGCTTTACCAGACATGTCTTTACCAGTAGCTAATATCGTCATTTTCTTTGCTGGCCCACGAAGCTTTGCATAGCATTCATCAGTAGTAGTCAGCCAATTCATCGGCATCCCCTGTGTAATCGGATGATTCGTGACACGCATTGTTATCGGCACTTCATGTGGCGGGCCATGCGCTCCTGCTGAGCCGGGAGAATTATCAGTCACAAGCTTGCCCTCATTGGAATAATAGACATACGGCCCATCCTTTTCAGTCCTATCACCCCATCCTCCGAGGCCAATCATAAGATTATACGCTTGCCAGGTGGGAAATGAATTGTCAGCGGCATGGACAGAAACAAATCCTCCGCCAGCTTTCATGTAGGCCTCCAATTTCTTTTGAGTGCTTTCCGGCCAGTCAGCAGCCATCCAGCCAAAATTCGAAACCACTACATCGTATTGGTCAAAGTCAGGTGAAAAATCGGGATCAGTTTTTGGCTTTTCCAGATCCTGGGTTTGGCCTACTCCTGCCAATGAAAGAAATGCCTTTTCACGCTGAGCCTTCCAGGTGAACATGCTTCGATTAATAGTCACCTCAAACAATCCGGTTTCCTCCAGGTATTGTTTCATCATGATGGTTGATTTGGGCCAAACCTCGTGGTTGTTCTGTCCGTCGATGATGAGCACCTTCAATTTAGCTTGGGCAGATAGTGAAAGCCCAAAGAAGATTACGATGAGAAATAGACAATTTTTCATGTTGGATTTTTTGAATGTAGATACTTAATGGGTGTATGTGGGTTGTAAAAGTGGACATTTTTCGAGTTCCATATAAAACCGTTGAAGTTAAAGAGCTGCCCTTTAATATCAAAAGAATTATCCATCTACAATGCCTTCACATAAGAACAAAACCGATCATTTTAAAAAAAGGCATTGATTACCGTCCACAAACCAAACCTTACGGCTCCATAATCCAATCAGAAATGAGTGATAGTGTGAAATGTATAACTAATATCCAAAATTGTGTAATGCCTTTCAGCTTCAAAGCCTCCAACTTTGGTGGTACGAGAATCTTCATTTAACCAATAGAAGAATGAACAGTACGAAAATCAAGGAATAGCCGGAACGTATGCGAGGGCTATAACAACATTGACTCAAGATATAATCACATCAATTAAACCATTTTAAAATTTTAGAAAACATGAAAAAAACAACCTTATTAATGACTGCCATTGCATTTAGCGCGGCATCAGTATTTATGGGATGCGACATCCCAAATTCACAAAAAGTTGACTCCTCAAAAGAAAACGTTGCTGAAGCACAGCGTGAATTAGCAGACGCAAAACGCGAGCTAAAAACAGATCTGGAGAATTTCAGAAGAGACACTGAATTGCAATTGTCTAAAAACCGAAACCAAATTACGGTGATGAGAGGCAATGCTGCTAATGAAAGAGTTGAATTGAGAGAATCTTATAATGCAAAAATTACGGATCTGGAAAATAGGAATTTAGCAATGGAAACCAGGCTTAAAGGTTTCAACTCAGATAAAAACGCCGATTGGCAAAATTTCAAGGCGGAATTTAACCGTGACATGGAAGGTCTGGGTACTGCATTCAAAGATCTTGGCAGGGACAATGTCAACTAGAAATTAAACATTCCATTATAACTCACATAAATTAAAACCAAATAAAATCATGGGAAATCTTCTTTATATCATCGCAGTAATTTTAATCATCGCCTGGGCGATTGGGTTCATTGGCTACAGTGCTGGAGGTATCATTCACATTTTGCTTGTTATCGCTGTTATTGCCATCGTCTTCAGACTTATTCAGGGAAGAAGTGTCGTTTGAAACGGAAAAGGATATTTAATTAAATCAATCTTAAATCATAAACATTAAATCTAAAAAAATGAATTACGGAAATGTATTAATCGGAGTATTAGCCGGCACAGTTGTAGGCGGCGTAGTAGCTTTATTATTCGCTCCAGAAAAAGGAGTTGACACAAGGAAGAATATAGCTGATCAGGGAAGGAAGTATTCAGAGGCATTGGAAACCAAATACAACGACGTTGTAGAAGGTTTAGCCAAAAAGTACGACTCCGTAAAAGAAACGGGGAAAGACTTTGCCATGAAGGCTTAGACGGAATTGGTCTGTACTGACAGCATTTACAGGTATAGACCAACTCTGTAGTACAAGAAGCATTTCCCAGAATTAAAAATTGGGAAATGTTTCTTTTCATAAAAATAATAATACGAAAAAAGTAGATATATGGAATCGCCGGTAAGTTCGATTGAATCATTGGTAGCTCACTTTGAAGTGTATGTAAAAACCACCTATGAGCTGTCAAAACTTAAGCTGGTGGAAACGCTAACAAATCTGACTACCACTTTAATGATCAGATTAATAGCGATCGTCACCATAGCCATCTTTTTTACGCTTCTGAACATCGGAATTGCACTGTTGATTGGTGAAAAACTTGGGAAGTCCTATTACGGCTTTTTTATTGTCTCAGCATTCTATCTGCTCGTGGGCATTGCTTTTCAATTACTCTTCTCCAAAAAGATCAAAAAATACGTAAGTACTTCAATCATAACTCAAGCATTAGAATAAAATGGAAACAGGACGAAAATATTCACCGGAAGATCTGAAAAGTGCTATTCTGGATTTAGAATCTGCGCGCACGGAGGAAGAGTCAATGCTTAAAGAGCATTTTAATAATGCCTACGAAAGCATAAAACCCATTAACCTCATTACAAGCACCATTAAGGGTGTTGCCGGTTCAAGCGCCATAAAACAGAGTCTTCTTGGCGTGTCGCTAGGCCTGGCTTCTGTCTATTTCTCTAAAAAATTATTGGATAGAGGAAACAATACCAACATAAAAAAATTGGCTGGCACTGCTATTTTGTTTGGAATAACCAATATTCTGGCCAGGAACCCTGAAATCATTTCAAATCTGGGTGGTAAACTGATCAACATCTTGAGAAAAAAGCAGCCTGAACAATACGATGTAATCGATATTGAACCTGGCCAAATACAACAGGTTCCTCCTAGTCATTATTAAAAGGCCTTTCCGATTGATTCCAGCAAAGACATATAAACCGGAAATATGCATCGAACATCTAAACTCATTGAAGTGGAGCTACAGTTGAACAATACTTTTATTTAAAAACGAAAAGGTTTCCGGTAATAGCCGCCACATGGAAATATTCTCAGGTTCTTTCTTTACCTTTAATACAATCCCGACAATTGAGATAAATCAGATTGGCTTCGGTATTTTTAATATAGTAGTAATTCTATCCATCAATCTGATGGTTGGCAGGTTCGGGTACCTGATACAAAAAATAAACACTTCAATACAATGAAATTATACGTTAGGTACATGGTAAGCCTCCGATGCAAACTTATTGTAAAGGAAGAATTGACCAAGCTGAAACTTCCGATCGTGGATACGGAATTGGGAGCAGTAGAAATACGCGATAATATCACACCGGATCAACGTGAGTTATTGGCCAATAAACTGCTCACGTTTGGCATGGAGCTGTTAGATGACACCAGGAGCAGCCTTATCAAGAAAATAGAACTAGAGATTATTAATCTGATAAATCATGCAGAACCATCGGTACAAATTGACTTTTCCGATGCACTAACACAAAAATTAGGCTATCAGCCGGAGCTTATATCTTCGACTTTTGCTGAGGTAAAAGGCATTTCATTGAAGCAGTTTATCATTATTCAAAAAATAGAGCGTGCGAAAGAATTGCTGCTGTATGATGATATGAACACACTGGATATATCATCCTTATTAGGTTTTCACAGCAGGGAAGACTTGGTGTACCAATTCAAAAAAATCACAGGACTTACTCCGTCGTTTTTCAAAGTGTTAAAGCAAAAACGCCGCGGTGTGATCAAAGTGAACGGAAAAAACACCGATCCTGCCATTGGGGAAAAGAAGATTATAGGCTAAAATATATAGCATAGATGAAGCTTTATATTAAGTATATGGTTAGCCAGCGATGTAAAATGGTGGTGCGTGATACCCTCCAAAAGTTAGGAATAAACGATGCTATCGTAGACCTTGGCGTTGTAGATATCCAGGAAAGTATCAACCAGAAACAACACGATTTATTCAAAGAAGCACTTTTAGCATCAGGACTCGAACTGTTGGATGACAACAAAAGTATTCTGGTTGAAAAAATCAAAAATATCATCACGGAGATGATTCATTATGATGATGAATCTCCAAAAGTCAATTATTCTGATTTCATCAGTGAAAAACTGGGTTACGACTATACCTACTTATCCAATGTCTTTACAGGGGTGAAAGGGATAACCATACAGCAATACATTATCCTCAATAAAATCGAAAAAGTAAAAGAACTCATACTCTACGATGAACTTAACCTGACGGAAATTTCTTACAAGCTGAATTACAGCAGTGTGTCTCATCTGTCCAATCAATTCAAAAAAATCACCGGACTCTCTCCTTCATATTACAAACAACTAAAACAAAAGCGCCAAGGCAATCTGGAGAATCTGTGATTGTTACAACAATCCTCCTTTTGTGTGTAATGCATCCCGCACGGTCACTGCCGACCTTTACTGTACGAAAGTCATGGCTACAACAGCTTTAGATTTTTCTGTCTGTATTAGAATTAGTTCAGACCCGCCAGTAACGGAGAATTAAAATAAAAAAAGATGATGAAAGAAATGAAAATTTTGTTCACAGCGCTCGCTTTGAGTGCAGTGGTACTATTTGTCGGTTGTGATACCGACGACGACAAAAATGTAGACCCGAATGCACCTACCGTGGTTTCTACAATTCCAGCAAATGATGCCGATGGACTGGCACGAAATGAGGTGATTGAATTTACCTTTAGTGAATTAATGAATGCCACCACGATCACCAATTCTACTTTTGTGCTGAAGCAGGGAAGTACAAATGTTCCGGGTAACGTGGAGTTCTCAGGAATTAATGGAAAGTTTACACCTACAGATTACCTGGCACCAGGAACAATCTATACGGCCATAATTTCTTCTGATGTTGAAGGCTTAGCAGGTAATGCACTTCAGGAAGATTATGAATGGAGCTTTACCACAGGAGGTACCACAACTACCTTAGTACCTATTGATCTGGGTGCATCTGCAAATTATGTAATTCTGGCTAAAACCGCTGTCACCAATAGCCCCACTTCGGCAATAACAGGTGATGCAGGAATTAGCCCCGCTGCTGAATCGTATATGACAGGATTCGCTATGACGGATGATAACGGATTTGCTACCTCATCACAGGTTTCAGGTAGGATATATGCCGCCGACATGGAAGCACCTACACCACTTAACCTGACAACTGCCGTAGATAACATGAATACTGCCTACAATAACGCCGCAGGATTGTCTTCACCGGATTTTGTTGAGTTGAATGAAGGTGGTATTGGTGGAAAAACACTGACACCGGGTGTCTATAACTGGACAAATACCGTGTTGGTTCCAACCAATCTTACGATTTCAGGAGGCGCCAATGATGTTTGGGTAATGCAAATTGCCGGAAACCTTACTGTAAGTCCTGATGCAGTAATTACACTCACGGGAGGAGCGCAAGCGAAAAACATCTTTTGGCAAGTAGCCGGTGAAGTCACTATAGGTACAGGAGCACATTTTGAAGGTATCATTTTATCAAAAACCGGCATCACATTAGCGACCGATGCGGTACTTAATGGCAGGGCATTAGCCCAGACAGCTGTGGTACTTGATAAAAACGTAGTTACACAACCACTATAAAAACAATGGGTTCAGGTTGGTTATGCCTGTAAGGCAGGCAATTTGAAATAGGCAGGGATCACATATTCCTGCCTTTTTTTATGCCGTCAATTTCGTACTACCCGGCTGCCTAAACCTGCCTATGAAATGTTTTGGTTAATATCTGCAACTCTGAGTCTTGCGCACCGGCCATTCAAAACAGCGGGGGTGCGAGGGTATGCGCGGAGAAGCATTGTTTTGACAAGATTTTTCTTTGGTTCGTTTCTTTTCATCGATTGGAAAAGAAATGAACATGCAATGATTGATCTAATGCAAGGACGTCAATTTTCAGAAATGGCTCCCTAAACTCATTTTTGCTCGCAAGGAATTTTGAATGTATCATTGATTAAGCATGCATTTCTCAAAGCACAAATTCCCCAGGAATATGCCAAAACGTCTTTTCAGTTTCTCAGCAAGCCCTACCTAAACAAAACAGTTTGAGGCTTACCGATTTCAAAATCCTGGAAGCCGAAATCGGTGGTTCGGTATGAGTTTAGCTTGAATATGTTTTGCCCTCTTCCGGGAATATCGGGATAATA
>JBGSYX010000079.1:0-16262 GCA_041750735.1 Cyclobacteriaceae bacterium | reverse complement strand
CTGCCCGCATTGGGGGTATGTATTTGAGGGATCCATAAGACTTTTCTATGATGATGGCACCGAAGAAGTGGTTGGCCCCAATCAGGCTTTTTATTTTCCAAATGGCCATACAGGAATTGTCGAAAAGGATATCAAATTCCTTGAAATCAGTCCAACAGAACAATTTAGCGAAGTGATGTCCCATATTGGAAAGAAGATGGCTGAGATGCAAGCCTGAAACCAAAATGATCTCTGATCCTTATTGAATTAAAATCAGGCTTTGATCCGCGATTAATACTGGGCTGTCGTAAACAGGAATTCCTGTAAAAGTATAGATAGACCCATCTTTGCTATATTGAGAAGCAGGAATTTCGTACACCGCCCCTGAAATGATATCCACGTAGACCGGTGTCTCAAAATTTCCGTTACTAAACGAAAAATCGAGGACTTTAAGTTCATTTGTATTCGTTGGGATGTTTTCATCCATCCAGACAGCATATAGTTGCTTCTTTGAAGTAACATGCAGAAATCCATATACGGCGAGGCTTCTGTCAGTTGTTACGGTGTATTTGTGATCGGTTGAATCCGTGCTTGCCAGATTATAACTATGCTCCAGATCTTTGATCCGCTCCAGTGAGTTGTCAAAAATTGACGTGACATGTTGAATCGCGTAATATGCCATTTTTGGTCGAAGCACCTGTTTGGACGAATCGGATTTGATGATGCCTTTTAAGTTCAATCTGTTGATAGGCCCGTTGGTGTAAGCCATTTCAATGATGCTGAAAATACTGCATTCAATATCATTCCCCAGGTTGCCAAGCATCCTGCGGGTATCCCACTATGCTTGCGACAGTTCAGTCCAGTCATAATCCCAAAGGGCACCTCTACCTGAACCGCCAGATGAAGGCGCACCATTTTCGCCTTGCCGTAGTTTCACTTGGGGTGCATATTTATTCAATGTCGCTCTCATCAAATAGACTTTGTGATAGTTGGCATCCGGGTTATACGAATAGTCATGATAAGTCATATTGTCGAACAAATCCATTTTTCCACGGTCAACAATGTATTTAAAAAATCGTTCGACAAAATCCAGGTTAAAATGCCCCAATGCGAGGCCGGAAATTCTTGCTTCAGGCTGAATCTGCTTTATAATTTCTGCGGTACGGATATTAAAGACGGCAGTAATTTCTGGTGTATTGACGGCATTATCTCCAAAGTTGGGTTCATTCCATATTTCCCAGTCTAACACTTTGTCTTTATACCGGGTCACCATGGCTGCAACCCATTTGTCATATGCGTCCAAGGCTTCATCAGAGGTAGGCATCCCTGCGCCAAGGTTTGATCCACCACCATCTTTGTAAAGTGCATTTCCATAGGAAGTCTGCAGCCATGGTTTTAAGCCGCGGCTCACGGCATCATTCACTATATGATCGAGCCATTCCCAATCATATTGCCCTTTCACCTTTTCCGTCTTCGACCAACCGGCCTGCATTCTCAACAATTTGATCCCCAATGGATTCAGAAATTCTTTATATGCATCATAATTAGCAAAATCCCGATCGAGTGTTTCGCAGCCAATCAGCCAGTTTGACGATTCAATTTCTGTTGCTTTTCGCGGCTTTACCGTACCAATTCGCTTCAGCGAAATCTGAAGTTCATTTTGATGGATATAGACCGATGGATCGACAATCTGCGGGAACGCAATGATTGCCGGGAAGCATAGTGTCGCAAAAACTAAAATGACTGATATTTTCATATTAGTTGGACAAACCGTCAAGTTCCGACTGTGGCAATTGCGGTGTAGCGCCTTGTTGTGTGCATACGAACGCCGCTACGCGTGTGGCGGTTTCGTGAATCTTTTTCAATTCTGATTTCATCAATAGTCCGGATACCAATATGGCAGTGAATGAATCACCAGCACCCACCGTATCGGCGATTTTTACATGGGGCACCTCCATAAATGAGCGCTCCTCCTTAGTCAACAGGATGCTTCCACTTCCACCTTTGGTCAACGCAATGAGCTTCAGATTGAACTTATCCATCAATTGAGTGAGCAAACTGTCTTCGTTGCCATGAAGTCCGAGGAGATCGGCAACCACAGGAAGCTCATCTTCATTGAGTTTAAGGATATTTGCTATGCTCAGAGATTGAAAAATGGTAACTGTGTCAAAGAAATGCTGCCGCAGGTTGATATCAAATACCCGCAGGCAATCCTTGTCGGTTGCTTCCAGAAATCTAAGAATAGTTTGTTTGGAAATGGTATTGCGCTGGGCTAGGCTGCCGAAACACACTGCGTCTATGCTTTTTGCCAACGCCTCCAGCGATGGGTTCCAACCAATATTGTCCCAAGCCACGTTTTCGTGGATTATATATTCCGGAATACCATGGGCGTCAACAGTTACGGTAACTGTTCCCGTGGGAAAGCTGGCATTTCGCTGAATGTATCTGATTTCCAATCCCAGCGTATGTATTTTAGCAAGGATTTCATCACCTGAAGCATCCGTTCCAATAGCGCTGATCATAAGTGATTCACAGCCGGCCTGAGAAGCATGATAGGAAAAATTACACGGTGCTCCGCCGAGTTGTTTTCCCTGGGGAAGCATATCCCAAAGTAATTCACCGATTCCTGCTACTCTATATCTTTTCATGATTTCTCAGTTCTCGTCCAAAGGTATCCACACTTTCATTTTGCCAATTCCACGGTTCGACCAGGCGTAGTAGGGGATGGCTATTTTAGAAATATCCTCTTCAGTATTCTTCCATGAAATGGTATTTATTCCATGGAGCAGCTCTTTGTTTTGTTCTACCTTCCATGCCGCACTGCCCGAAACAGTGAGATTGTCCATGACCGTCGGGTTGTCGGTTTGCTCTGCGCAATATACAAGGGGGCCATATTCCAGCGAACGTTTGTTAAGGTCCTCTGTCACAAGATCATTGGCCTTTACCAAACGCACTGACATAGGCATCTCCATTACTATTTCATCACCCAATCCCCATGAACGGGTGATGGTGATGTAGCCATTTCTTGGTTCAAAAGGCACCGGTTCCCTATTAATGGAAATAGAAGGATTTGAAGGAGCGGCATTATCATACGTATATAAATCACCGGGCAATACCTCGTTTCGGGCCCATCCGGGAATCCTGAGTTTGATGGTAAACGCATGGATTTTTTCCGGATTCACACCGATGCTGATTTGTCCGTTCCATGGATACTCGGTGCTTTGGTATATGTTCACCGTCTCGCCATTGAGATCAAGGTCAGCCGATCCGGAAGCGAATAGATTCACATACAGAGTATCCTTTTGTTGCGCATAAATAAGTCCCGGTACGGAAGGCAGAAACCGGATCATATTGGTCGGGCAGCAAGAGCAGTCGAACCACGATTTACGTGTGCAAGCTCCCTGGTTGAAGGCGTATTTTCCATCCGATTCGAGAGCATTCGGATAGAAAAAGTTCACGCCGTCAAGTGAGATACCAGGTATAACACCGTTATAAAGGGTTCGTTCGATCACATCATAGTATTTGCTTTCACCCGTCAGGAGGAACATGCGGTGGTTCCAGTACACACTTCCGATAGCTGCACATGTCTCGTTGTAGGCTTTAATGTTGGGCAGTTCGTAGTTTTTGCCAAATGCTTCGCCTTCATGCTTCGCACCAATACCACCGGTAATCGACATTTTTTTATTTACCATGTTGGACCACAGTTTGTCCACGGCACTGCGGTACGCATCATCATGCTGAATAGCGGCAATATCCGTCATACCGGCGTACATATACACCGCGCGTACGGCATGGCCTACTACTTCGTCTTGCTGGGTCACTGGCAAATGGTCCTGGTTGTAATCTCCATTAAGCGGGTGTTTAGTTGAGTCGCCACGGGCATCCAGGTAAAAACGCGACAGGTTAAGATAATCCTCATTTCCGGTAATCTGGTAGAGTTTTATCAGGCCTGTTTCCACGATTTGGTGACCGGGTACGAGTTCGAGTTTTCCAGGGCCAAAGGTGTTCACAAGGAGGTCTGCATTCTTTGTAGCGATGTCCAGGAAGTTGGTTTTGCCCGTTGCGCGATAATGTGCTGCAGCAGCTTCAAACATATGGCCACTATTGTACAGTTCGTGACTGGAGGCGAGGTGTTCCCATCGGTCACCAGGATTTACCCATGACGCAGGTGGCTTTTGACCATTAATGGTGCGCCAGGTGGTGAGATAGCCATCTTCCTCCTGTCCGGTTTTAACAATGGAGATCAAGGTGTCCAGGTAAGCGTCCAGTTTTGGATCCGGATTGCTGATGAGCGAATAGGAGGCACCTTCAATAATTTTGTAAAGATCAGTGTCATCAAACGGCATGAATCCACGGGTTTCGCCTTCCAAGACACCGCCCGCAATCAGGAAATTGTCCATGCGGCCTTCTTCGCGGCATTTTTCCAACGCATATTGAATGGTGGTATTCTGAATGGTTTTAATGATTGGCAGCCAGAAATCATCATTCAGTTTCACATTGCGAATATCGACGGGACTGATTGGATAATTGGCAGTTTGTTCAACCGGTGATGTCTCTTTATCTGATTTGCAAGACATTAATGTGATTGCGAGGACAACTATGAAAAAGTGCTTCATGAGAATAAAGTGTATATGTCAAACCTAAGCCGAAAAGTTAATTAATTATTCGCTGCGATGCCATAAATAAAAAGGAAAGACCTTAGCCGACAGGTACGACCAGGCAACTCCATGCCTACACAAAAAGCGCTGCTCGCTCTTTATATCATGGCTTTATTTACCTTTTTCCATCGTTGCCGGTAATCAAGCGGAAGGTCCGACTTGGAGATCTGATGAATCAGTATTAGCTTAAATCGGTAATATAACATTTGCTCGAATTATACATTGAAAACGTCAAAAGGACAGATATTGAAAATGCCGCCAAGCACTATTATGAATATTAGAATACGATACTGATAAATGACATAATAATGATACATAGAAAACTTTCCCTGACAATTCTACTTGGATATTTTACAAGCATTTTTGTTTTTGGACAAAGTGATAATCCGGCAAATCGATATATAGATGCATACAAACAGTATTTGGAGGCTACTTGTCCGCTAGAAAGGGATAGTATTAAACATTTTATCTATTTCGCCAGAGACCGGGAACTCATTCATAACCATCCATTTCTAATGGTACAAAGGATTGTGGGCGCTCAGATAATGTATTCATGGAGACAGATTGAACGGAGCAGGGGAGAATACGATTTTTCTATTATCCATGATGATTACACATATCTTTTATTACATGACAAGAAGCTATTTATTCAGTTTCAGGACGTGACTTTTGATACTAACTTCAAAGCCATTCCCGATTATTTAATGACTGAAGAATTTGATCAAGGTTGTACAATGTCATATAATGACAATGGCTTTGCAGATGGATGGATAGCTAAAAGATGGAATCCACAAGTACAGCATCGATTTGCTTTATTGATGAACGCTTTGGGAAAAGAATTTGATGGCAAAATTGAAGGAATAAATTTACAGGAAAGTGCTATTGGGGTTGATAGTGATATAGATGCCACCTTTACACCACTGCGCTATTCAGAATGTTTAAAAGAAAATATGTTGGCGCTGAAAAAAGCTTTCCCAAAATCAACGACTATGCAATACGCTAATTTTATGCCAGGAGAATGGCTGCCATGGGAAGACAACGGTTATTTACGTTCGATTTATCAGTACGGTCAAGAAATAGGAGTAGGATTAGGGGGACCTGACTTGATGGTGCAAAGAAAAGGACAACTTAACCATACCATTGCCATGATGCATGAAAATGAATATACAGTACCTTTGGGAATTGCCATTCAAGACGGAAATTATATTGGAAAAACAGGTGCTGATCAAGATTACGCTGAGCTATCTGATAATGGTGTAGTTGATCGTGAAAATCTTGTGCCTCTATTGCATGCTTTTGCGAAGGACTTTCTCCATGTCAGTTATATGTTTTGGGTTCATCAAGAGCCATATTTAAGTGAGGATGTAATTCCTTGTTTATGTAAAGAATAGATTAACATTGGATTATAAGGATTACGACCTGCTACTTCCTTCCTGATAACCTTCGACTCCATAATTGATTAAGTACTTAACATTCGGTAAAATGCCATAAATCCCATTATGGGCACCCTTACCCCTGAGAGCGTTCAAAAAAAACCAAAATGCAATCAGCCCTATCCCTTTTTAAAAATTCTCAGCACTTTCTTCACAACGACTTTCTTCTGGTGCGCAATATATGCAAGGCTCGCCCTTCTCAGGAGAGGATCTCCTATGAACCAACTCTTCAGCAAGTAAGCCGCACCTGCATAGGGCAATACCGCCAAAAAATTGTCCCTCAACGTTATGGCTGTTCGTAGACGGCGACGGATATAGAGGAATTTAAAGGAAGCATTTACGATAGTCCAGACGACAGGAAATAATAATGGATAATAGTGGGCTCCTGGCAGGGCTATAGTATAAATGATGATAAATGGCAGAATTACCGCATCGACCCAGGCAGCTATCATGCTCCAGACAGCAAGTGTAGCGCTGACGTATAAAATCCGGGAAAGCTTTTTATTCAGGATAACAGATTTCAGGTGCGTGATCTCCTCAATAGTAAAATGCTCGTGATCCGCGACAAACGCACAGAACTGGTCGTTATTACACCGGCACTCTTCCTCATAAGTCAATTCCTTTGTCTTCATGGCCGCGAAATTAATTCCTTGTGTTCTTTTAATTGTATCAGATATTACAATATTTTAATGGCCCATGAATTGAAGATTGAAGGAAGAAGATTGATGGAGATTGAGTCCTGCGCTTCTCCACTTCACCATTGACCCATTGAACTATTCAACTATTGAACCAACAACCATTGAACCATACATCCATATTTCGTAGTTTCGGCCCAGCAACATTATGAGACCGCTTATGAACTTCACCCGATTTGCCATTTCCATAGTTGCCTATGGATTTGTAATGCTTTTAAACAATTCCCTGATCGCCCAGACAAAGCCAGAAGCGCTTGATATCAAACGGGTTTGGGATAAAGCCCCACATAATGCATTCACTGATCTCGGTGTTTTCAAAGGCAAACTATTCATTGTTTTCAGAGAAGGTGATGCCCACATTCCAAATGCCGACAATACCGGTAACGGAAAAATCAGGATCATCACCAGTACGGATGGCGAATTCTGGGAATCAGCCGGACTCATAGAATTGAATGGCGTTGATTTACGCGACCCAAAAATATCGGTCACACCCAAAAATCGTATGCTCATCATCATGGGTGGGTCAGTCTACGACAAGGGTGAACTGAAAGGTATAAGTACTTACTATTCTTTCGCTGATCCGGATGGAAAGAAATTCAGCACACCGGAGCCTGTAATTATCGATCCGCAGGTCGGGGCCGATTTCAATTGGCTATGGCGTGTGACATGGTATGACAAAACCGGCTACGGAGTCGTATATCAATCGCATATAGGTGGTGATCCGGGAAAGACAAAAGCTTTTCTCATGAAAACCGAGAAAGGCAATGAATTCCAGTTGATCACTGACTTAAAAATTGATGGAAATCCCAATGAGGCTACGGTGCGGTTCCTCAGTGGTGCGGAAATGATGATTATCGCCCGACGGGGCGGTGATGACAAAATGGGCATGATCGGAACAAGCAAGGCGCCATACACCGACTGGACATGGAACAAACTTGATATTGAACTCGGCGGACCAAATTTCGACCTGATGCCCATTGATAAAGTAATCCTCGGTACACGTGTGAAAGGGCCGGATGGACCTTATACGGCTTTGCTGCTCGGCAAAAAAAATGAACCTTTTGTAGAAGTCATGAAAATGGCGAGCGGCGGCGACACAGGTTATCCCGGCATTTACTCCATTGCAGGGTATGTATGGATGAGCTATTACAGCAGCCACGAAGGTAAGTCATCGATCTACTACGCCCGGATACCATATTCATTCCTGGAAAAACGTTAGAATAAATTCTCATGAAGCCAATTACCGGAAATATTAAATGGGGCATCATCGGCTGCGGTGATGTGACTGAAAAAAAAAGTGGACCTGCATTTCAGAAAGCTCCTAACTCTGAACTCATCGCCGTCATGCGCCGTGATGGAGTAAAAGCAGCCGACTACGCCAAAAGGCATGGCGTACCCAAATGGTATGATAATGCCGATAAACTCATAAACGACCCGGACATCAACGCCATATATGTTGCTACTCCGCCGGACACACACTTAAGCTATGCAGTAAAGGCAATGAAAGCGGGCAAGCCGGTATATGTAGAAAAACCAATGGCTCGCAGTGCAGAAGAATGCCAGGCGATGATCGATGCCAGTAAAGAAACAGGCATGCCGCTGTTCGTGGCATACTACCGACGTGCGATGCCGTATTTCGTGAAGTTGAAAGCACTCATGGATATGAAAGCCATCGGTGATGTGAAGATGATTAATATTGCGCTGCACTGGCCGGCTTATCCGGAAGAACTGGAAGGCAAGCCCCGCTGGCGCGTGAACCCGGAAATCTCTGGAGGCAGCCATTTCCATGACCTCGCCTCGCACCAGTTCGACTGGCTGGAATATGCTTTCGGTCCCATTAAAGAAGCAAAAGGGGTGAAGATAAACCAGGCCGGACTATACAACGTGGAAGATGCAGTATCGGCGAGCTTTCTTTTTGAATCCGGTATCATCGGCACGGGTTCCTGGTGTTATACCGTTCCGGAAAAGCAGCGTATGGATGTAACGGAAATTATAGGCTCACGAGGTCGAATTTCATTCTCTTTTTTCAGCAGTCCTATCATTCATGTGGAAACAGAAACCATGGTAGAGAATTTTGAGATACCATACCCCGAACATGTCCATCAACCTCTGGTCGAACTGGTGGTGAAGGAGCTGCGCGGCGAAGGGAAAAGTCCGAGTACGGGAGAAACCGGTCTCCGCGCTAATTGGATTATGGATAAAATCTGCGGAATAATAGAATGAAACAATTATCACATTACAGAAAAGAATCGAATCATAGGTTTGCATAAAAAAGTTGAATCATGGGAATTTTATCATTATTTGGAATAAAAAGTAAGTCAGAACAAATCAAAGAGGCAATAGCCGACGGAGCCATTATCGTGGATGTGCGGACACCACAGGAATACAACGACGGCCACGTAACCGGCTCACTCAACATACCGGTAAACCAGGTCGAGGCACGCGTGTCTATGTTGAAGAAGAAGGAAAAGACCATCATCCTGTGCTGCAAATCGGGCGGCCGGGCAGGTCAGGCAAAAGGCATTCTGGAAAAAAATGGCATTAAGTGCATCAACGGCGGCGCATGGGGCGATGTCAATTACGCAATTCATTAAGGGAAATTGAATTAAGAGCCATAGAATATTTGATCAGTTGAATTGTGAATTTTTCAATGTGGTAATGCTTATCAGGAGGAATGTTTCCTGTAAACCCCTGAACTTAAAGTGGTCAATGGGTGTTCGTTGGAAAAACTAGATGAAGCCCATCTAAACGGCTGTTACAATAGTAACTGACAAACATCTAATTTTTTTTTATAAAAAACGTTTGGTGAGTTTTGTAGGAAGTGATCATATAGTAACTTCGTTGAATTAACCCGAACTGCACTTAAATCCAACCGCAACATGAAAGCACGATCCCTCATCGTAATTCTATTTCTTATAGGCATATCATTTTCAGGACAATCCCAGAGTTTACTCAATAAATTGAAGCAAAAAGGTGAGGACAAACTCATTAAAAAAACCGTTGATACTGTTTTTGGCGAAGATGATAACAGCGGCACAACAAACAACCCTTCTTCACCGACATCATCAGGTACCACCAATACCAAAGGAAGCGGTCTGATCATAGAACCGCCGGATGTGGTGAAAAATATCGGAGAGGCTGAAACAGCCTTTGGCACCAAAAATTACAGTTCTGCCAAATACGCATTGCGACAGGCGATGGTTGGCATTGAAATGGAAATTGGCGAGAGTATCCTTAAATCTCTACCGACTTCAGTAGATGGACTCCAAATGGATCCAGATGCAGACAAAGTTACTTCCATGAACTACGGCTTTGTAGGGCTCACAATGGAAAGACGATACTCGGGAAAGGATAAAGAGCTTCAGGTTACCATCGGCAATAATTCTGCATTGCTTGGCGCTGTAAACATGATGATCTCTGGTGGAGCCTACGCAAGCAGCAGTACAGAGCAGAACTATAAACAAACCACATTCAAAGGATATAGATCCGTAATCCAGTACGACGAATCGTCGGGTTACACACTCAGTGTTCCATTTGGTCAATCGTCCATAATGGTTGTAAATGGAATTAATTATGAATCAGAGCCCGCAATCATGTCGGCGGCGGAAAATTTTGATATCGAAAAAATCAAATCAGAACTGGGAGAAAAATAAAAACCATTCCAATTAATAAATCTTCAAACCATGAAATACACATGCATATTTATAGCATTAAGTTTGATTTCCACAATCACTATTGCTCAGGAATTTTCATCATCCATGTCAGAGGCAAGATCATCCTACAAGTCAGGCAATCTCGACGATGCACGTTTTGCCCTGGAACAGGCGATGCATACACTAGATCAGGAAATCGGCAAAGAAATCCTAAAAGTATTACCCACCAGTTTGCAAGGAGCAGAATATAAATCCGACGAAGACAATGTTGTCGGTACGAACCTGGGATTTGCTGGTTTATTTGTTGACAGGAATTACTACGCGGATGAAAAAAGCGCCACAATTCAGATTATTGGTGATTCCCCATTAATGGCTGGAATCAATGCTATCTTGGCTCTTCCTAATTTTGTTACATCCGGAGATTCAGATCAAAAGCGCATAAAGGTAGATGGCTACAAAGCACTCCTCACAAAAAATACCCGTGATGACGGCGTCGAATCTTTTAGTTTGCAGATACCAGCAAATGCCACATTGATCACCCTGGAATGCCTTGGATATTCAGAAGCACAGGTCACAACAATGGCTAACCAAATCCCTGTAACGCAGGTCGTGAAGCTGGCACAATAATACATTCATATCATGTGTGTTTGGGAAGGTAGGAATCAGGGACAAGTCGTTTTGAAAAACCTGAAGTGATATTTCACTAACCAATTTCTACCTGTTCCTCCTCAAGAATTTGCTTGTCGATCTTCCTTTTATCTTTTTGAGACAGTTCCGCAAAGAATACAGCAAATGGCTTGGTCTTTTCGTTTCTCTCAAGAAGTATTTTCACGATCCCAATAAGGGGAATAAACAGCAACATTCCCGTAAAGCCCCATATATAGCCACCGATTACAACAGATAGAAATATGGCGAAGGCATTTACATGTAATTTATCACCTAGAAACCAGGGCTTCAGGATGTTGTCCTGAATGAAATTCGTGACTATCAGTCCAACCTGGATCAGTATCGGGAATAGCAGTGTGTCCATCGTGAGCCATGAGTACAGGAAGGTGACAACCATCGCAATAGGATTGCCCACATACGGCATGATATTCAATAGGCCAACCATGACCGCGAAAAACAAGGCGAATTCAAGACCGAATAACAGGAATACGATATAATTCATTACGATGGTGATCCCTGTAAGAAGCAGCAGCCCATAAATATAATTATTCACTACATCCAGCGATGCATTTGTTTTCTCAGTTATTTCGGCAATTTGTGCCTCATCTTTAAATCTCATAGCAATAAACTTTCTAATCACATCCCTGAACGAAAGAAGAAAGAAAAGGTAAAAACCAATGAGGAAAACGTTTCCTATATTTTTTCCAAATTCTGAAAGCAATCCAATCAATATATCCGAATGTCCTCCCAACAAGTTCGTTAAATAATCCTTATCGATATTCTCCGGCATCCTTATTCCCATGCCATTAAGGCTTACCATCAGATCATTCAATTTTGCACTAAGAGTATTGCTGAATTCCGGCAAATGGGCCATGATCATCCTGATTTCGAAATAAAAGAAATAGATAATGAGTATTATGATAGAAAGCACAAACAGGATGAATCCTATTATGAGCAACGAACGGTTTATATGGATTCGAGCCTCAAGTCTGTCGAGCATACGTGTAGAGGCAAGGGCGATGACAATGGCCCAGGCAAGAGGCACAAGAAAAGGTTTTGCGATTACCAATATTACCACCGCCAGGACGGCATACATCATATAAATGGCGACCTTAAAGGTCATGGATTCGGCAAATGGCTTTTGGACGGTGTGTGTATTCATGTATTCAAGACGGCTTTCTAATGTTCCACATAAAAATATTTATTTTCTGAAAATAACCATCCTCACGGATCACTCTTATCTTTCAGCCCTACACTTACCAGAAAGTTAAGATTTAAAATAATGTTCACAATCATGCATTAATTGGGCAGTGATATTAAATTCACCCTAAGAAACAGATTTTTTTCAAACACGATTAATATTAAATTATCATGAAACCACCACTGATGATTATCCTCCTGTTTTTGTTGGTTATTGTTCCCGCTTTTTCCCAACCTGTAAGCCTCCACTCAAAAAACCCACACTACTTTATATACAAAGGCCAGCCGAGAGTCTTCATCACTTCAGCAGAACATTACGGGGCAGTACTGAACCTGGACTTTGATTACATTAAATACCTCCAGACACTGCACGATGATGGCATGGATTATACACGTATTTTTACGGGATCCTATGTGGAGAATGCGGAAGGGTTCGGCATAGAGCGAAATACATTAGCACCTCTCAGGGACAAGTTCATAGCTCCGTGGGCAAGGAGCAACGAACCGGGTTATGTCAACGGTGGCAACAAATTTGATCTTGGCCAATGGAACCCCAACTATTTCAGCCGCTTGAAGGACTTTATTTCTGCTGCTGAAAAGCTAAACATCATTGTGGAGGTGACACTTTTTTCGTCGATTTATAACGAAAGCCTATGGAAATACAACCCTTTTTATGCTGAAAATAATATTAACGACACCGACCGCATAGAGCGCGTATTTGTGCATACCATGCAAAATGGAAATCTTCTGAAATACCAGGAAGCCATGGTTAGTAAGATCGTTCAGGAACTTAATACCTTTTCTAATGTCATCTTTGAAATTCAGAACGAGCCATGGGCTGATCAGGAAGGAGAATTATTCCTGCTCAACAGAACGAATATCCCTGAGAAACAGGAATGGACCACACGAACAAATCACGCCTCTGAAGCTTCACTGGCTTGGCAGGATCATATTACGGCGATCATACGAACCGTAGAATCGAAGCTTCCAAATAAGCACCTCATTGCCCAGAATTTTGCCAATTACGTCGTTCCCGTTAGGGAAGTGAATAAAGACGTGGACATAATGAACTTTCACTACGTGTGGCCGGAAGCCTGCACATGGAACTATGGCCATAATTTGCCTATCAGCTTCGATGAGTCTGGATTTGCGGTGAAAACAGAAGCCAACTACCGTAAGATGGCCTGGCGGTTTATCCTTGCCGGAGGTGCCGTATTTAACAATCTCGACTATTCCTTCGTCGCTGGGCAGGAAGACGGAACTTTCGAGATTAACTCCTCTCCAGGTCTGGGGACCAAAGCATTGCGGGCACAATTCAAGACGCTCAAAGACTTTATGGCCAGACTGGACTTCATCGCCATGGAGCCTTCCGCCCACTTGGTGAAACATGCCCCCGGATTTATCTGGCAGGGATTGGCAGAAGAAGGAAAAAGTTACGCCTATTACTTCGAAGGTCGCGGAACATGCAATATCCAGTTATCGGTTCCGAATGGAAATTACCTTACAGAGTGGATCGATCCTGTTTCGGGGGAAATTATGGATTCTAATACAGTGAAATCGAAAGACGGCTTACTAATTCTTTCGGGGCCGCTGGTAAAAGAAGATGTGGCGCTGAGGATTACAAAAAATTGAATTCACATAAACATTATCTACCATCATCAGGCTATACAAAAAAACACACATGGAAAAACAAACTATTTTAGGCGCTAACGGCACTATCGGCAAAGTCCTCGCAAAGGAATTAACAGCTTATACCAAAGAAATAAGGCTGGTCAGCAGAAATCCAAAAAGAGTAAATAATACTGATGAACTTTATCCTGCTGATTTGTCAAAACCCGAACAGGTGGAAAAAGCTATCCAAGGCTCAGCGGTCGTTTACCTCGTGGTTGGCTTTGATTATAAGCTTAAAGTCTGGCAGGAAAACTGGCCAAAACTCATGAATGCTACCATCAATGCTTGTGCAAAGCATGACGCAAAACTGGTATTTTTCGATAATGTGTACCTGTATGATGTTGCGGCGATAGGCCACATGACGGAAGATTCACCGATTAATCCCCCCAGCAAAAAAGGGAAGGTGCGAATGGAAATTGCCGGCATGTTGATGAACGCAGTGAAGGAAGGAAAGATAAAAGCGCTCATAGCCAGGGCTCCTGATTTTTACGGTCCTGATAACGAAAAGAGCTTCATCATCGAGACGGTTTACAAGAATTTGAAAAATGGCAAAAAGCCCAACTGGTTTATCGATGCCACCAAAAAACACTCCTTTATCTATACACCCGATGCCGCCAAAGCTACCGCTCTATTGGGCAATACGCCGGACGCCTATAACCAGGTGTGGCACTTGCCAACTGATAAGAACAGCCTAACAGGACTTGAATGGATCGAGTTGTTCAACAAAGAAATGAAGACCTCCAAAAAAGCCATGGTGATTTCCATGTTTTTACTCAGAACGCTTGGTCTATTTATGCCGCTCATGCGCGAAATGCCCGAGATGATGTACCAGTACGACCGCGACTATTTTTTCGATAGTTCAAAATTTGAAAAGCGATTCAATTTCACCCCAACAACATATACACAGGGCGTAAGGGCTATTGTACGGGGAGTTTGATAGTTTAATGGTTCAGTGGTAACTGGGTAATTCGACATTACAATTGTCGAACAGCAGGAATTTAGATAAATTAACTATCTTTCTCAAACTTATTATAACCACAAAAACTAACTGCCATGCCAAGTAATTATGTAAAATTTCAAGTTAAAAGCTCCGGACAATGGTTAAACATCTTTAACGGAGGTAATGCCGATGACACAGATGCCTGCCAGGGAGCCCTGCCCACGTCAGAAAATTTCCTCTGGGAAATAAGCAGTTCTGCTGTTCAGGGATGGTCGCTGATCAAAGTAAAAAGCAGTGGACTGTATTTAAATATAAAAAATGGAGGTAATGATAATGGCACTGTTGCTTGTCAAAAAGCTCTGTCTAATACCGATGCTGCACCTGATAATTTTCTATGGCAAATCATTCCGGATCCCAGTAACCCGGGCTGGTCAAAGATCCAGGTAAAGAGCAGCAGTCAGTACTTAAATATATTTAATGGGGGGAATGCTAACGGTACTGTCGCCTGTCAGGGCAACACCCCAACCACACCGAATTTCCTGTGGATGCAAAGTCCGGCCAAAAATCCAAAAAATGTCTCTGTGACGATGAACATCCTGGATTGTGCCTCTATATATGCTCTCCCTGACCAAACACGACTTAGCGACGTACAGGCCGATCAATGGTTGTCAATGGAAGATGACAACCGGGGGTCGAAGGAAAACCCTAATCAAAGCTTCTTTGAAACTATCTTAAATCCGGGCAGTAATGTTACCTGGAAGTCAAAGAAAGCATCCGGGAACAGCAATAACGGGTTTTCAAATAGCATCACTAATGTTATTTATGAACAGGGATCAGGAAACAATGTTTTAGGGCCGGTTACGGCCATTGGGAACAGTGGCAATGTCCAAGCCCAGGTGATCTGGACAGCTATTCCTCCGGTGAGTGGTGATAATGAGGCCTATACCATTGCCTTTACACTCCAAAACGGCAGTGACTCTGCCAGGACCTATTATTTTGATCCGAAGATCAAAATAGATCCCAGTAATTAAAGGGCAATTATTTGTGAGGCGACAAACAAGGATCATACTACTTTTCCTATCCCTGGTTCTTGGAAAAGTTCAGGGTATGGCCCAAAACCAAAAGGTGGCTGATAGCCTCATTTTGCTATTGGATAGATCAGAAAACGTGCATGATACCTTGCGCCTTTATTGGTTGACAAAGATCTCGTTCAATCATAATACCCCATGTCCCGTCCTGAAATAGGTTGACTCGAAATTGTTTACAATTAATTTCATGTCAATTTATTATTTTATTCCCTTTATTTTCAATTTTACAATGCCACGATGAAGCGGAGGCAAGCTCTGCTGGGGAGCAACTTGCCAAGG
>JBGSYX010000078.1:0-64308 GCA_041750735.1 Cyclobacteriaceae bacterium | reverse complement strand
ACCCTGGTCGACCTGGTGCTCAGACTCCATCCTGGATATTCAGTGAGCGAAGCCATCGGAGATATTGCCAAGACCGAGAACAACACATTTTCTTTTCACTAGCAATATTCTACAGGGTGTGTTTTCTCAAAAAGTTTGTTGATTTGTTGACTTTTGGGGTTAATTCGTTAATATCCTGATAGTTACATGGTAAACATTTGATCAACTTTTAGTCAACATTTGATGTTCTTTGTTGACTTCTAGTCAACATTCTATTTTTTGTTGACTAAATGTTGACTGAATGTTGACTTGTTATCTTCTTGTTAATCAATAGATTAAGTATCTAAGTCAACATTCTGCAATAAATCTGGTCCATTTCCTGTTTTTGGATGGAATAGTACCTGCCTTTGGCTTCGAATTCATAAAGAATGCCTGAGCCATCGAACTGGTAGCTGGTGAAGTTGGAGGCGTGGGGGTATTGTTTTAGTCCCCAGCGTTCTTCGAGGATCTTCCGGATCCTGGACCTCGGGATTTTTATCCCTGACCGATCCAGGAGGGTCTTGGCGTTCTGGTTGATGAAGGAAAACACGTCGAGTTCTTTGATCTCCATGATCTCTTTAATCAGTTCATAGAGCTCCAGCTCCACCCGGTTGATGTATTCGGATTTCACTTTCTTCAACGCTTCCGTGGCGATCTGTTCGGGGGTAAACCACATCCGCGATTGGTTGGTCGTGGAAAGGCTGCGGTGATACAGGACATGGAGCAGCGCGGGGATCTCTTTTTCCAGCTTCGCTCCTGCCATGGGATCCTGACTGCTCAACTTGCCGATCTTTCTGACCCAGTACCGGGTCTCATGCTGGCCGATGACCATGAAGTTGTCTTCGTTGTTGGAACACAAAATGATCTTTCCGAAGAACTCTACTTCAAAGCGGTCTTTGCCTTTGGCCTCGGATTTATAGGTCCTGGCGGTGCTGAGGTTTTTGATCTTCTCGCTGTCTTCTTTTTTGTCGAGCAGTACTTCATCGATGGCGATGATCAGCTTGGACACCCAGTCTGCGTTGAAATTGCTCCGGAAGTCGTCGTTGGTGTTGAAGGTCATGTTATTCCCATAGATGGCTTTCAGCAGGTTGAGAAAGGTGGTTTTCCCGGTCTCTCGCTCTTCGCTCACCAAGCATAACACCGGCAGTCGCTGCAGGGGTCGCATATAGAGTAATTGCAAGTAATCCAGTCCGAGCTCGTACTGCTCGCCAAAGATGTGCCTGACGAAATTGAGTGTAGTATCACAGTTTCCGGGTTCGGGTAGATAAGCAATGGGGTCGTAGAGGTTATAGAACCCCTGGTAGTTTCTCTGATAGTGTTGGTGCTCGGGTATGGTACAAAATCCATTATACCGGGCCACGTCCCTGATAACTTCTTTCCAGTTGTTGGGATGGTCCTGTTTGATGGTCTCCATGTTCCAGGGGAGCAGCATGTATTCTTCTTTCCTGGACAGCAGCGGCTTCGGCACGTGTTTGTACAGCGTGGTGCCTACCCGTAGGTAGTGTTGTGAGGTGTTATTTTGCATGGCGTCGGTTTTTAAAGCGTTCATAAGGCAATTCGCGCAGGGCATTTAAAATATCCTCTTCGGTAAAAAGCACTCTTCTTCCTAAGCGAAATGCTTTAATCTTTCCTGCTTCTACATATTTATCGAGTGTTGGCAAGGTAATCCTTGTCCGTTTGGCGGCTTCCTTGCGCGTATAATAGGTTGATTGAGAAACGGGAGGCGGGCTCATCATCTTTGGTACTTCTTCAAGGATGACTTCTCTGATGATACTTCTCAGGTCGTCGGGCGTGACGATTTCAATACTGGTTGTGTTAGTCTTCATGGCATCAATTTTTACTTTTTTGATGCCAGTTTACTTTTTGTTTACTGGGTGATCAGCACTAATTTCAATCTATACAAAGGGAACTAAAAGGAACTAAACTTAACTTGGGTAGGCGTCCTGGCGATAATATCTGAACAAAACTGATTAATATTGATTAGTTTTCGCTTCTTATTTCGAAATGAAATCAACGGTCCTTTCGAAAATATTTTTATTCACTTATATCCCTTTTGGTCTTTAAGCCTGTCGATGATCGTTGATGGCTTAATAGGATACTCGGGACTAAAAACTTCATATATGACTTTTGAAAGCCCTTTGTAGGTTCCCTTTATTTCTTTATTGGATTTCCATTCCCCTACCATGCGTAGTAGCTCGAGATATGCTTTTTGACTAATCCTGATTTTATGAATAGGCTGTTTTGGCATTTCTGTTCTATCCTCCAGAATTTGGTGGAAATGGGTCAAAAATACCTGGTTATATTTTTTCCCGGGGTCAAAAAGGTACACAAAACACGCCAACACCATTTGTATTTGATCGAGGTTCATCTTTCTTGTCTCGCTATAAATCATGGTCTTATTCCATCGATTGCTCTTTTGAAAGTGCTCCTGGTACCAGGCTTTTAGGTTATAGGCGGTTTCATAATAGATCAACACATTTGACGGAAAATTGCCATCCTCGTGCCATTTTATTAGCCGGAGTAATAATACATCAATATTCGGTGTCGCTCCTTTTGTCGGCATATGGGTGGCTGTTTTATCGTTTAAAATTGGGTTTTTTGGGCTATTCAAGGCTAATCCATGATCATCGCCTTTCCTTTTTTTAAACTTAAAAAATCTAATTGAAAAAATTGTCTTTTGAGTTAATGGCCTTTTCATCAGGGATGAGTAGGCAAAAGCTAATGTTCTTTTAAAAGGTAAATTTTAAAAAGGTATGCAAATAGTATGCAAATAAAAAAGCACTTACGTCTCTTTTCTTTCGTAAGTGCTTGATTTTTAGGCTCCCCAGACTGGACTCGAACCAGTGACCCTCTGATTAACAGTCAGATGCTCTAACCGGCTGAGCTACTGAGGAAGGGTTACCTTTTAAAAAGGACTGCAATATTAGTCTGTGACAACAAATAATGCAATACGACGGCTCATATTTTTAGATTATACTTATTTTTCCTTCCTTTTTTTCTGGTCAATCTTTGGCAAAAACCCTTATTAAAGGTTAGTTTTGCACCTCATTGAAATCGAATTTTTTTTCTACTCTATCATGACGAAAAAAGGAAAAGTGGCTCAGGTTATCGGACCTGTGGTCGATGTCAGTTTTGAAGGACTTGGGGACATTCCAAGTATTTACGATGCACTGAAGGTAACCCGCCCTGATGGACAGGTTGTTGTATTAGAGTGTCAGCAGCACTTGGGTGAAGATCGTGTGCGCACAGTGGCAATGGATAGCACAGAAGGATTAATGAGAGGAATGGAAGTGATTGCCACCGGAGCACCAATAAAAATGCCTGTGGGTGAGGATATCAAAGGCAGATTGTTCAATGTTGTAGGTCAGGCTATTGACGGAATTCCACAGCCAAAAGCAACAGGAGAACTTCCTATACACAGACATCCTCCAAAGTATGATGAATTATCTACTTCATCTGAAATTCTTTATACCGGTATTAAGGTAATTGACCTACTAGAGCCTTATGTGAAAGGTGGAAAAATCGGTTTATTTGGTGGAGCAGGAGTAGGAAAGACGGTTTTGATCATGGAATTGATCAATAATATCGCGAAAGCATATGCAGGTCTTTCAGTATTTGCCGGTGTAGGTGAAAGAACCAGGGAAGGAAATGACCTGCTTCGTGAAATGCTCGAATCGGGCGTAATCAAATACGGCAAAGAATTTATGAAGTCAATGGAGGAAGGTCATTGGGATCTTTCCAAAGTTGATCCTGTTGAATTAGCAAAATCACAGGCAACCCTGGTGTTTGGCCAGATGAACGAGCCTCCCGGAGCACGTGCGCGTGTTGCGCTGTCCGGACTTACTGTCGCTGAGTACTTCCGCGATGGAGACGGAAAAGGTAAGGGAAATGACATACTTTTATTTATTGACAATATATTCAGATTTACCCAGGCCGGATCTGAGGTTTCAGCACTTCTTGGCCGTATGCCATCTGCCGTAGGATACCAGCCTACACTGGCTACAGAAATGGGCGAGATGCAGGAAAGAATTACATCCACCAAGCGCGGATCTATCACCTCAGTACAGGCTGTCTATGTGCCTGCTGATGACCTTACCGACCCTGCGCCCGCAACGACATTCTCGCACCTGGACGCTACCACAGTATTGTCCAGGAAGATTGCTGAATTAGGTATTTATCCTGCTGTGGACCCGCTCGATTCTACATCCAGAATTCTCAATCCTGAAATAATTGGCGAAGAGCATTATAACACGGCTCAGCGGGTGAAGGAAATCATTCAGCGGTATGTAGAGTTACAGGATATCATTGCCATTCTCGGTATGGAAGAATTGTCTGACGAAGATAAACAAGTGGTACACCGGGCCAGAAGGGTACAGCGTTTTCTGTCGCAACCATTCCACGTTGCCGAAGCATTCACTGGTATGAAAGGTGTATTGGTTGATATCAAGGATACTATCAAAGGTTTTAATATGATCATTGATGGCGAATTTGATCATTTACCAGAAGCCGCATTCAACCTTGTCGGTACTATCGAAGATGCCATCGAGAAAGGTGAAAAACTAATGGCTGAAGCTAAAACCTGATAATTAATCAAATATGCAACTGGAGATCATCACCCCTGACAAAACCATATTTAAAGGCGAGGTAGAGGCCGCTACTTTTCCGGGTGTGAAGGGCGCATTTCAGGTTTTAAACAACCACGCGCCCATAGTCAGCACCCTTGAGGCTGGAAAAGTGGTAATGAAAATTAATAATGTCAAGAAGGAAATTCAGATTTTAGGTGGAGTAGTTGAAGTACTCAAGAATAAGATTATCCTTCTTGCTGAAGGTGTCAAAGAGGGTTAATATTCAACCTGATTAAAATAAGTCGAGGCTGGTACATGTATCAGCCTTTTTTTATCTAAAAACTTCATTCAACACCTTAATGGATTTTATCGCTTTTATGGAGTCATAATGCGATCGATAATAATCAATCAAAATCTGAATCAGACTATTCCTTGTGAGTCGGTCGAAATCCGGCTTTGGTGATGTATTTATCTGAATAAGTTGATCTAGAAATACTCCCAGATGCCTGTATGGCTCTGTAGATCGGCCGGTTTCATTCAGAATATATGCCCCAGAAGCAGGTCTGATTCCAAGATAACCGGTGAGTTGTACTAAAAATGATAAGTGAAAATCCATAAAATTCTCAGCCTGTTCGTCATAATGTCTGATGGCCTCATGAAGGAATTGAAATAACTCCAGTGGCTCATCCTCCTCTTTCAGTACCTGGCTCAGCACTTCAGCTATAAAAAGCGCTACCGTGGTTTTTCGAATATCGAAGGGGAGGGTATGAAAATTAAAGGAACATCTCAATTCACTGATCCTGCTGATTTCCTTCCCCCTCTGGTAATACACAACCATGTCCAGGAGCGTAAGAGGTTGAAAATATGCAATTTTTGGTTTAGAGTTTGGAGACCGTACGCTATTGACAAGATAGGTCTGCATTCCAAACTGCTCCGTGAAAATCTTTGCGATAATTGACGTCTCACGGTATTTTATATATGACAGAACAATCCCTCTGGTTTTTGCAAGCATTTACTAGATGTTAGTTGCTTTTTCCCTTGCCGCCATACCCTCCATATAGCATTCACGGCACCGGGCCTGGTAAAGGTCCTTTTCGCCCAACAATACCTTTTTATTCGAGTCATCTATTCGGTATGTGAAGGAGGCTATAGCGCCGCAATTCATGCAGATAGCGTGTGTTTTTGTGACAAACTCAGCAACCGCCATAATATTGTTCATTGGCTCGAACGGCCGACCAAGGTAGTCCATGTCCAGTCCGGCTATAATCACCCTTTTGCCCTGATTTGCGAGGTTTTCCACCACCCGTACAATGTCATTGTCAAAAAATTGGGTTTCATCGATGCCAACCAGGTCGCAGTCTGAGGCCAAAAGAAGGATATCGTTTGAAAACTGCACAGGGGTTGATCTTATTTCTTTTCTATCATGAGACACCACATTCGTCGTATGGTATCTGGTATCGGTAGCAGGTTTGAAAATTTCAACTTTTAGATTGGCAATGAGTGCCCTGTTTAGCCTTCGGATAAGTTCCTCGGTTTTCCCAGAAAACATTGAGCCGCAAATGACTTCAATCCAACCCGTTGGTCGGTTTCTTTCACCGGGTCGATGACTAAAATCGGGCTCAATAAACATAGAGTGCGTATTCGGTTATATGAAAATAGTTATTTGTACTCGTTCCTAATCTTGGTGAAAAATACCAAATATTCCATGGATTAAAGTACTATCTGTATTGAATGTTTACATGTGAGCGTATTGACGCACTGCTCTTTTTTAAAATTAACCTGGAAATTGGTGTATTAAACTGTCTTTTGCGAGTATTTTTACTCACGGATCAATCAATAGTTATGGAGAGCCATATAAACCATTCGTATATCACGACATATAGCAGGAAATTATCGGAAAAACTTATCCATGGATTTTTTGTAAAAAAACAAACTATCAGTGGAATAGAGCTTAAGGATTTTACCAACATCAGGCAGGTGAATTATTTTATCCTTCTGTCACTTTTCGAATCATGGAAATTGGAATTCAACAACCTGAAAAGTCCCTACTTCAACTACGACGAAGCTGAAGTAAAGGAAGCGGCAAGGACATTCATGAACGTGCTTTCCAGACACATTCGTATTGAAAAGGAGAACCTCAAGCCACTTCTGGAGGAAGCCATCGACAAGACACTGGAATTGGTTTTTAGTCCTTATGATTTTTATATACGTGAAATCAGAAATTCACCAGGTAAAAAACTCGAAACCACCGTCATCAAAGAACTCAGCAGATATATTAAAATAAACGCGCATTTGCTCCAGGCCTACATCGACGAACTTGACACGCGGCAAATTAGTAGTATCCCGGTTAAAACAGCAGAAGATATCTTTAACGGCGTTTGTGAGCAATTCAGGGAATCGCCCGATGAAATAGAAGGGTTTTTAGCAGCGTTTAATGAACTCCTGCCACTTAATGTCGATAACATTTACGAGAATTCGGAAGCGAAAAGCCCTCAGGAAGAGACTGTGCCACCAAAAGTAACGTCAGATAAGAAAACCCAACAAATACTACTAGATACACTTGACGTTGAAAAGAAAGAAGCCATCGTGGAAATCCATGAGAAAATGGCTTTGGATGGCATCAGAAAGAACATTACCATCAATCAGCGATTTATGTTTGAAAAAGAGCTTTTTGAGGGTAGGAAAGATGAATTTGAACGAGTGATAACATTTCTCGATAGTCTTACGAGCCGTAAAGAAGCTCTTGGATATATTTCAGATAATTACCTCAAAAAAACCTGGGAGGCCGATAAGGAGGAAGTTATCGAGTTTCTTTCTATTCTCAACAAGCGCTTTCCGGAATAAGCATTATCGCACTAACACCTGCATTCGGTGGGAATCGATTTTTACCAAAATGAATATCAGGATGGTAAATGACCAAAGCGATGAACCGCCATAAGAAAACAGCGGTAACGGAATTCCAATCACAGGGAATAGTCCGATGGTCATGCCGACATTTACCATGAAGTGGAAAAAGATTATAGAAGCTACCGAGTAACCGTAAATCCTGGCGAATTTTTCCTTTTGTCTTTCAGCTATTCGTATCAACCTCAAAATTAACACCACAAAAAGGCTGATAACTAAAGTAGTGCCGAGCCACCCCTGTTCTTCTCCAAGTGTACAAAAAATAAAGTCTGTATTTTGAGCAGGGACAAAATCAAACTTAGTCTGCGTACCATTAAGAAATCCCTTTCCGAAAAACCCACCGGACCCGATGGCGATTTTTGATTGAATCACGTTCCATCCATAACCTTTCGGGTCAGCTTCGGGATTTACTAGCGCTTTGATCCTGTTTTGCTGGTGCGGCTTGAGCACATCCGTTACGAAGTAGTCAACACTTTTTACTACGGCAATCACAATTAGCATACCTATCAATATCGTCAGAATCCGTCTCCATTTTCCTCTTCGCATAGTAAAAAAAGCCACCAACATTAACAAAACAGCCAATGAGACAATGCCAATAATCAGTGGTGTCTGAGCAAATATTAGCGTAAGGAAAAACAGTGTAATGGCGACAATACCGATGATAAAAATGGATTGGTTAAATCCCTCGCGATATAGCACAATAGCCAGAGCGCCAAATACCAACGCAGTTCCAGTATCCCCCTGAATAATTATCAGTAATGCCGGAATGCCTATGATAGCCGCGGTTACTATCAGATTATCGGGCTTGGTTATTTTATAGTTTACCTTGCTCATGTATTTGGCAAGGGCAAGACAAGTCACAAACTTTGCAAACTCTGATGGCTGAATTCTAAATCCACCTATACTAAACCAACTGGTTGATCCGGCAACTTTAGTGCCCGCAAAAATCACCAGTACCAATAAAAACAAAATAATTCCATAAAACACGTATGCCAATGAGTCATAAATCCTGAAATCGATGGTCATAATTACTATAATAATAAGCATCGCGGTTATGATCCATAAAAATTGTTTACCTGAATTGACGGTCAGACTGAAAATACTGGCCTGTAACTCTTCATCATAGTCTGCCGCATAAATGTTCAGCCACCCAAGGAGCACGAATAAGCCGTAAATTGCCACCACGACCCAATCAACCTGTTGCCATATCGTTCTTTGCTCTCTCAATAGACGAATTTTCCCGCTTTTACGTAATCTTCAATGTTTGTCCTTTTGATCTCCCCGGTAAGGTATTTTTCGATCATCAACCCTGCTACACCTGCCGCAGCACGTGCTCCCTGTCCCGCATTTTGTACATATACCGCTACGGCGATTTTAGGATCATCCTTTGGTGCAAAAGCTACGAATACCGAATGATCCTCACCGTGTGGATTTTGCGAAGTACCTGTTTTCCCACAAACGGCTATATCCGGAATCCTGGCTCGCATACCGGTACCCTCGTTTATCACCATTTCCATGGCGTCGATTACTGGTGTAAAGTGCTCCCGGTCTATGCCAACCTCATGCTTCACCTGGTATTCTGGTTTGGGTTTACCATCCTCACCAATACCCTTTATGATATGTGGTATATAATAATGTCCCCTGTTAGCCAGTATGGCCATGTAGTTGGCCATCTGCAGCGGGCTGATGAGTATCTCACCTTGGCCTATGCTTATCGAATTAATCGTTGACCATTTCCAACTATTCTGACCGTAAATACCATCATAGAGTGCTGGTGAAGGAACTTGTCCCCCTTTTTCGTTTGGCACATCAATGCCTATAGGATTACCGAAACCAAATTTATAGAGATAATTTGCCCATTTATCCAAACCAATCCGCGAATCAATGAAGGTGTTGTCAGACACATTCTGATTAATAATCCGCCTGAACACAATGTAAAAGTAGTTGTTGGAGGATTTCTGTATTGCCTCAAATACATTGTAGTAACCAGGCGGAGCGTGGTCGCCCACTAATCCACCTGAACAATAGATTTCCTCATTAGGTGATATCACTCCTTCCTGAAGGGCAATCAAAGCCTGTGCTGGTTTGAAAGTGGAGCCGGGAGGATAAACCGACATAATAGCACGGTTGAAAAGTGGTTTTAGAGAGTCAAGGGTGAGATCCGCGAAGTTTTTACTGAATAGGCGTCCGCTCAGCAAGTCAGGATTGTATGTCGGACTGGTGACGATACACAAGACTTCACCGGTTGATGGTTCTATGGCAACAGCGCCACCGGGAAGATCTTTCATCAACCATTCTATGTAAGATTGTAACTCGACATCTATGGTTGAATATAGATTTTCGCCAGCAACTGAGAGTGAATCACTCTTTCCATCGTTGAACGCTCCTTTTTCTACACCGCGCACATTGACCATTCTGTACTTTACACCGTTTTTTCCTTTCAATTCTTTTTCATAGGCCAACTCCAATCCGCTGATTCCAATATAGTCACCCTGAAGATATTCACCCGTGGAATCCCTTTCCAATGTTCTTTTACTTATCTCCCCCACATATCCTAGAGAATTGGCCATACAATCATGCTCATAACCACGCAGAAGCCTCACCTGAGGATAGAATCCTGGATAGTCCACAAGAAAATCCTGAAATCGTGCAAAATCCTCCATAGACAGCATCTTCATTAATGGCGAGGGTTGGTACGTATCAAACTCGATAGCCACGTTCATCCTGTCCTTAAATTCCTGCTTGTCAATGCCCAGAAGATCACAAAATCTGGCGGTATCCTGCACCACCGCCTCCCTTGGAACTACCATCAGATCAAAAACCGGATTGTTTTGCACGAGTACTTCATTATTGCGGTCGTAGATGACGCCGCGTACTGAATAGTCCCTAATCCTCCGAAGTATATTATCCTCGGCCGCGGAGCCATACGTATCGTCTATGAACTGTATCTGGAACAGTTTTATGCAATACACCAGCCCTACCAGGATTACCACCAGTTGAATAATATATTTTCTGCTTTCCTCCATGATCAGATTGTCTTTTTATAAAACAAGTACTGGGTCAGGATTATCATAAAAAAAGTAAAGAGGGTGCTGGTTAACACCTTAAGGAAAGTGAAAAAAAACATGGAAAACCCACCGGATTCCAGGTAAAACATGGCGAAATGATGGATAAATATCAAGGGCAAAGAATAAATGGTAAACCATATTACATCCACATTTTTAATACTGGGAATGGATATCTCTTCATAACCACCTCGCGGTGTAATCATATTGAGCCAATGGGGTCTTAAAAAAGCAATTAGAACGGACGCTGAGGCATTGATGCCTGGTGTGTCATAGAATATATCTACCGACAAGCCAGTGAAGAAAGCGATAATCATCAATAAAATGGGCCCGATTTCCAGGGACAACAAGAGTAGAAATCCAACATACAGAAAACAGAAAGTTGTGTTGAACAGCACAAAATTCTTCAACACCAGTACCTGAACCAGGATATACAAGGCAAATGAAATGAAAGCCGATAGTATATTGCGACTACTCATTCTTAAGGTTATTTTGCATTTCGAGTTTCAGTTGTTCCGTCCGTGTTGGGTTTTTCACGATATACACGTACGAAAGCTGCGAAAAATCATTCGCCAGCAACACATCGATATCATAGAATGGCGAACTATCCTCCAATTCAAACTTCTCTACAACACCTATCATTAATTTCTCCGGATAAACGGCATTATATCCTGAAGTGATAATTGTATCTCCAACTTGAACAGAAATATGCCTTGGAACGTAAAGCAATTTTGAGGTCCGGATATCTCTTCCGTCCCAGTTTAAACTACAAAAGGTATTGTTGCGGTTAATGCTAGCCGATACAAATACGCCAGTGTGAAGCAAGGAAGAAACAGTGGCAAAGTTTGATGAAACCGCTTTCACTTTTCCAGCAATCCCATTTACGGTCAGCACACCCATGCCAGGTTCTATACCGCTTGTTCTACCCTTATTGATGGTAAAATAATTATGTACCTGATTTGTGGTGTTGTTTATAACCTTTGCCGACATAAAACCATAATTCAGGATCGGCTTCGTCAGTCGTATTGAGTCCATTGGTGTGGCAACAACCAGCGCTAATTGCTGTTTTCCAATAGTTTCCTTAAGTCGGGCGTTATCCTCGGCAAGTTCTGTATTCACGGCAGGAAGATTGAAATACTGTACTATGCCATGGCGGATATTCAGAACCTTTGCTGCTACACTGTTGCTGGTGTGAAAAAAGGATGCACTGTGATAAGCGCTTGTTCTTACCAGCGCCCACAAACAGATAAATTCAATAAAGAGAAAGGTCAGGAATGCCCTGTAGGTATGTATTAATTTGAATAATTGATACATTCTACCATTAGGTCATTAGTACCGCTTTTAACTGTGCCAGATTTTTCATTGCATAGCCAGTTCCTCGAACAACGGCCCGCAAGGGATCTTCCACCACATGAAGCGGAAGCTTGGTTTTCAGGGCAAGCCGCTTATCAAGGCCGCGAAGCAATGCTCCTCCACCAGTGAGGTGAATGCCATTATCATATATATCGGCGCTGAGTTCAGGTGGAGATATTTCCAGGGCTTTCAGCACGGATTCCTCAATTTTAGAAACTGATTTATCCAATGCAAATGCAATTTCCGAATATGAAATTTTAATAACTTTTGGAATACCTGTCATGAGGTCCCTTCCACGAATCTCGTAATCTTCAGGAGGATCGTCCAATTCGGTGAGTGCGGAGCCCACTTCGATCTTAATTTTTTCGGCTGACCGCTCACCGATGAGCAAATTGTGTTGCCTTCTCATGTAATCTAGAATATCCTTATTGAAGACGTCGCCAGCTATTCGAATCGATTGATTACATACTATGCCGGATAAGGCGATGATGGCGATTTCAGTAGTTCCGCCTCCGATATCCACGATCATTGAACCAACCGGTCTGTCGATATCGATGCCAACTCCAAGCGCAGCGGCGATGGGTTCATAGATCATATACACCTCTTTGGCGCCAGCGTGCTCAGCCGAATCACGGACAGCACGTTTTTCCACTTCCGTGATGCCGGACGGAATACAAATCACCATTCTGTGCGAAGCAGGAAACCATCGCTTGCCGGTATCAATCATTTTGATCATTCCGCGGATCATATGCTCGGCAGCATGAAAATCTGCAATCACGCCATCTTTGAGCGGCCTGATCGTCTTGATATTTTCATGTGTTTTCTCGTGCATTTGCATGGCTTCGGTGCCGATAGCAAGCACTTTGTTGGTGGTTTTATCGATGGCAATAATCGATGGCTCATCAACTACAATTTTATCCTTATGAATAATCAAGGTATTGGCTGTACCAAGGTCAATCGCAATATCACTCGTAAAAAAGTCAAGAAATCCCATAGTTTAGTTTTTGAATTGGGGCCGGAAGATAGCTATCCGAAATCTATTAATAATTGCAATAAATTTATGAAACTTACCTTTAACTTTTAATGCTTAAAATGTCTTACTCCGGTAAATACCATTGCTATATCGTGAGCGTCGCAGTAGTCGATAGAATCCTTGTCTTTAATTGAACCACCCGGCTGAATTACGGCCTTAATTCCAGCCTGATTCGCTATTTCCACGCAATCGGGAAACGGAAAAAAGGCATCAGAGGCCATAACAGCACCCTGAAGTGTGAAGCCAAAAACCCGTGCTTTCTCGATCGCCTGCTTCAACGCATCAACCCTGGAAGTCTGTCCAACACCACTTGAAAGTAACTGACCATCTTTTGCCAAAACGATCGTATTGGATTTAGTATGCTTACAAACCTTGCTGGCAAATATAAGCGCCGCATTCTCATTGGAAGTTGTGGCTCGTTTTGTCACGACTTTAAGATCCGTAAGATGATCGGTGTGCAGGTCCCTGTCCTGCTCAATTACACCGTTTAGTATGCTTTTGAATTGACGCGTGGTGGTAAGCCTGGTTTTTTGCTTGAGGAGAATGCGGTTTTTCTTTTGTTGTAAAATTTCCAGCGCCTGTGGAGTAAATCCCGGTGCAGCGAGTATTTCGAAAAACAAGTTGTTCATTTCCTGTGCCGCTTCAGCATCCACTTCTTTGTTAGTTATGAGCACACCGCCAAAAGCAGATACGGTATCGGCATGAAAGGCTTTGATATAGGCTTCTTTCACAGTTGTTCCTGTGGCACAACCACAGGCATTCGTATGCTTTAATATGGCGAATGCCGGTTCTTCATTAAACTCTTCTATGAGACAAACTGCGGCGTCAACATCAACAAGATTGTTATATGATAATTCCTTTCCATGCAGTTGCTCAAATAAATCAGAGAAATTGCCATAAAAGACGCCCGACTGATGTGGATTTTCTCCATAACGAAGCGGCTTACTTTCACGGATGCTCTGTTTGAATTTTCCACTTTCTCCATTCAGGTAATTGAAAATGGCGGTATCATAATGCGAGGAGACATCAAATGCCCGTGCCGCAAATATTTTCCTTTGTTCCAGAGTGGTTTCGCAGTTCTGGGTTCTGAGCAATTTTTCCACTTCGATATATTGCTCTATGGATGAAATGACCAGCACATCCTGGAAGTTCTTAGCTGCAGCCCGTATCAGTGATATCCCTCCAATATCAATTTTTTCAATGACCTCCGGTTCTGTCGCACCAGATGCAACGGTAGCTTCGAATGGGTACAGATCCACCAGTACCATATCGATCGATGGAATTTCATAGGATTTAAGTTGCTCGCCATCTGTCGGGTTGTTTCTTCTCGACAATATGCCACCAAATACCTTAGGGTGCAAGGTTTTTACCCGGCCTCCCAATATGGATGGATAACCGGTGACGGATTCGACAGCTTCTACAGGAATACCGGTTTCCTCGATAAAACTTTGCGTGCCTCCGGTGGAATACAGTTTGACCCCATGCTTGTGGAGCACCGATATCACTGGCAAAAGGTTGTCCTTGTGATAGACTGAAATAAGTGCGGCTTTTATTTTCTTCTGCGACATGGCTATGATTTAATTGAGCGCAAAACTATATAAATTCAGCCAGCCTTTATGAAAAAAAGTGGCTAAAATTGGTCATTTTCCCATAAGTATCGCTTGTTCTATCACTGCAGGGTAATGGGCATACTCAAGAGCATGCACCTTGGCAGCCACATCATCCGCGGTATCACCAGGCTCCACCGGGCATGAAGCCTGAAAAAGAATTTTTCCCTTGTCGTATTCTTCATTGACGAGATGTATTGTGATACCGGTGTGGGTATCGCGGTTTTTCACCACCGCCTCATGAACATGCATTCCGTACATTCCTTTACCGCCATAGGAAGGAAGCAGCGCGGGATGAATATTGACCATTTTATCAGAATAACTCTTAATAATCCGCTCAGGGATCAGCCACATGAATCCCGCCAATACGATGAACTCAATATTGTTTTTCGCCAAAGCGTCATCAACTGTGGTTTCTTTATAGAAGGAATTCCTGTCAAAAACCAGTGTGGGAATATGGTGGTTTTTTGCCCTCTCAAGCACGTAGGCATTGGGATTGTTGGAAAGTATCAGGGCCACACTGATGCGCTCATGGTTTTTGAAATGTCGTATGATTTCCTCGGCATTGGTACCGCTCCCGGACGCAAAAATGGCAATTGCTGTTTTCAATGTGTTATGGTTCAGAATTTAGAAAAATATCATGCTGAAAATACCGGCGAGCATAAGTAACTTACAAAAGGCACTCAGTTGGTGAAACCTGCGTTGGCTGTCGGCTTTATAAAGTAAATATATTAAATAGACGATCGGCAATACCAATACCATAAAAAAAGTGTGCAGTACGTGATTATCGAGTCTGGCGGAAAGTAATACCAGCAGTAATATGAAAAGAGCAATGAGGCCGTACAAGAGCATCTTAGTTTTTCGCAATCCCCAGATGATGGGCAAGGTCCGGCTTCCGAATCGCATATCACCGCGGATATCTTCCATGTCCTTTATTACTTCGCGGACCAGGTTAATGGAAAAGGCAAACAGTGCATAAATAAAAACAAGGTTGAAATTTTGCCGGTAATAAACCGCCACTATAAGAATCGACAATCCAGCGAGAAGGGCAATGACCAGGTTACCGATAAAAGGCATTCGTTTAAGCCTGTTGGAATAAATCCACAACAGAAAAGCAGCCAGTGTATTTAAAATTCCGACATATAAACCGAGATAAAAACCTATTAGAATCCCAGCTGTATTTAACGCAGCGTGGGAGATCAACACGAAGCGCCTTTTTACCAATTTCCCCACAACCACTTTATCGGGCTTATTGACATAATCAATTTTAATGTCATAATAGTCATTGATGACGTAACCTGCTGCGGCGATGACGATGGTGGACGAAGACAATAAGAGGAGGTTGAAATCCAGAAGACTGGCAGCGCCTACTTCAGGATATGATATAAGGAAAAGCACTGCAAAATACTGCGAGAACCCAATGATAATCAAATTGGGGAATCGCGTGAGTTGCAAAAAACCGGGGATGGAAAAACTTTGCTTTTTTTTCACGGGCACGAATGCATAGTGTAAACAAAAATACGCACTCACAGACCAGCCCGAAAGTATTATTCAAACTTTGTATGGAGTATTTGATGTGTAATCTCGCGGTATATTTCGCGAAAGCGGCTTTCCTGCAAAAGCGACAAATGTCTGGCTATTGTATCATGATCGCCACGGCGTGCGGGACCAGTTTGTGCTTGTTTCGGACCTATATCAAGGCTTTTATTGATCGTTTCAGCAATCAACGGACGGAGGATTTCCAGGTCGAGGTCCTTGCCGCGCAATAATTCCTCAGCAGCTACAAGCATGTAATTCGTAAAGTTGCTGGCGAATACTGCCGTCAGATGGATGAGTAGTCTGTCCTGCCCAGATGCTTCATAGACATTTTCACTTATGGAATTAGCGAGATTGCTGAGCACATCAAGCGTCCTGTCATTCTCCGCCTCGATAAGTATCGGAATATGCTTAAAATCCAGTCTTTTTCCTTTAGTAAATGTCTGTACGGGGTATAGTACGCCAATATTTTCAGTAGCCGAATAGCCTAACCGACTCAGTGGCTGACTGCCGGAAGTATGGACGATGACTGCATTTTCAGGCAGTGCAACCTCCTGCGCAATTTCCTCGATGGCGCTATCCGCAACACATAACAGGATAACATCGGCTATGGATTCTGCAAAATCCAGTGTCGAAGAAATCTCAGTGTTATAAAGCCGCCCCTGGAGTTGTTTTGCATGTTTTGGATTCCGGCTATACACTTCCACAACGCGATGGCCCATGTTCTCGAGCTCCGGGCCAAGATGCCAGGCAAGGTTTCCAGCGCCGATGATAGCGATGTTCAGATAATCAGCCACAGTAAATTTTTTCGTATTCTTCTGGATCAGTAAAGATTTGTTTTCGCAAAATTTTTCCATTCTCATCATAATAGATGACGATATAGAACTCAGCCTCGCGGATGTATTTCTCTGCAAAAAATACCGGCTGTTCTGCAGTACCAATATTGATAATGTCGTTGAACGTGGCGCCGATAATTTCTCCATGCAAATTGCTCAGAACGCCCAGCTGGCCATTCCGGGTAATGAGTAACAGCTTGTCGGCTCCATCGCGAAGAATTTTATATTCAGTAATGCCATCATAAATATATTCGCCTCGGGCAATGTGAAAAAGTCCCCATTCCCCAGTCCTTTTAACCAAGGCGATGGAATCGTTCCAATCCAGAATTTCCTCAAACTCATACTTGGTTACTTCCTTGTTGTCGAGATCAACCAGACCAAAAAGATTGCCTTTTGCACCAATAAAATATTTTGCTCCAAATGGCTTCAACGCTTTTTGATATTTAGCGCTCAGCATCACCTCCCGCTCAGCATTGAAAATGCCAAATTTCCCATCCATCAGTGTGCTGACATATCCACGATCATAATTGCCAATAGCATTGTAGCGTAGTTTCAATCCTTCTTTTCCGTTCTGGAGAATCAGCCCTTTTTTACCATCCCTTTCCACTACAAGATATTCCAGGCCAAGCGCTTCGATACTCATGTATTTCCCATCAATTATTTTCCGCCCGTTTACGTTGAAGACTTTGTAAATCCCCTTGGCTGCTTTGGTGAGCAGGTATTGCGCCTGCTTGTTCTCGTCCGTCAGTGCAATATTACTTGGTCGCAACAGTCTCGTCTCGGTTGAGTTGGAAATATCTACCAGGCTGTCATTGTCAAACATGGCGTAGGTGGCATTGCCCTGTCTGATTATCCCGATCTGGTCGCTGAGGAAATGAACCGAATCGTATTCAAAAGTGGTTGGAAACATTTTGTCCGTATTGAAAATACCCCACTTATTATGATACTTCATGGCGACTCGGGCTTTTCCCACATCAACTATGTCAAACTCCTGCTGGGACAATGGATAAAATATCTGATCGTAAAAACGGTATTTTCCATCCTTCCGCACCATCCAACCATCGCTCAGCACATAAAAGTTCTGATTTCCCAGCGGGATTTTAATGCTCAGATCAAGATTCATTACGGTTTCCTGCTCACCCTTGAAAAGCAGTAGCTGGTTGTTGTGTATCAATTCATAATCATCATACATAAACTCGAGGCTAACCTGCTTCTTATTAGCAACTGCAGCCAGGTTGGCTATGCTTTGTATGGCAAATAGGCCTTCTTTCTCAATGATGACAAACCGGCCTGCTGATACAATGGCATCATATTCGGCTGGCAGAATATCGCGGTTGGTGAATGTGCGTAAACCCCAGCGACCATTTACCTTGTAACTGATGAAGGACTGCGCCACCACAGCGACATCTTCAAAATCAAATCCGGTGATCATTATGCCGCTTTTGTGAATAACCGCGTATCGCCCGTTCTTTCCGACTTTTAATGCGCCAAAGCCCAGGTCTTCCACCACTTCATAATTGCCTGTATAAATAATGCCACCCAACCTTGATACTATCATCTTTTGGGTGTCGAGCGCCACTTCAAGGTAATCCTGCAATATGTTCCCACACAAATAATCTTCATTGACAGATGAATAGGTGAAGTCGATAAGTTTTTCTCCATCGTGCCTGGCGAATCCGTACTTTTCCATTTCAAAAATGGGGATGAGGCTACCAATATCAGCCGATGCAATTTTTAGTAGCGAATCCTTTTCTGAGGTAATGCCATATTTATTTGAAAAACCTTCGGCGGAAGAATACTGCTTGTAAACATGATACATGAAGTTCATTGCCTTTTTGCGCCATGGACTTCGTGGGTACAATTCCAGGAAGGTCATGTAGGAATCGAGGTCATGGGCAGCGGTAGAGATTTCGAGAATATTGCGCTCTGCCTCCACCCTATGTGGGGACGTGGGATTGTTTCTAATAAACCTGATGTAGCTTTCGAGACCCTGGTCTTCCGTACGCGACAGGTACAGCAGTTCCTCGTATTTTTCCTTTGCAGTTTCTACCTGAACAGCTTGTGGATAGCGGCGAATAAAATTCTGATATGATTCATAGGTATTCAGCTCCCGGGCATTGGCGAAGGCGATTTCGTTCCTGTACGCTACCGCACTATCTGCTTGGATTGCACCCTGAAAACGGTTAATGAAGTACTCATAATCGTCGATGGTATGGCGATTTCTAGCCCGACGGTAGGCATGGAGTTCTACTGCTTTTTTTTGATTGAAAATTACCGAATCCGTGATGCCATCCTTTTTCAAATTTTCCAGGTCCTTAACTTCCAACAAAGGATAATCTGTTATTGCGCTCAGAATATAAAAATAGGACGTGTCGATATTATATGCCGAATAGGCTTCCGTAAGGTAAAGCACGGAATAGAAATACCGAGCCTCCGGATTGATGCTGTCTTTTTCGATGGATTTCTGAAGCATTTCATCAAGTTTATCGTACTCACCCTTTTCCAGAAATTTTAGTGCTTTTTTGGAATCGGCTAATCCGGTGGACGGAAGCGCCAATATGATCAGCCATAGCCAAAAGGCTATTAGTAAAAACCATGGTGTTTGATTAATTCCAGTTTTTTCAGAGACCATTTTCTTCCGTTGCTTGAACTGCAAATCTATGAAAAAACGATGGTAAGAGCGCTAAATGCCCTCTACAACCTTATGAAGCCAATCTCGATGGCCTGGTAGACTTGTTGATGTGGTACTTTGATGAAAATTCCCCATCCAGTCGGGCAAAAACAAGCCAAACATAAAATTGTGTCTTCCGGCATAATCCGTTTGCGCTTGATTTCAGCGGGATAAATTCCCCGTTCTTTCAGGTATTGCCGGACATCGGTTTTTTCAGACATATCTATACATCCTTTTTCTTGATAGTATAGTTCAACCAGCATTCCTTCATCAAGATCGTTCTTGCAGGAAGAAAGGGATAATAAGATGAGAACAATTGCCAGGCCCGTTACAAAAAATGTTTTCATAAGCAGTATTTCTGTTAGAAATAGACACTCGCTATTCTTCGAAAGTTGTCAGTCGGATGAAATTATCCGTTTCACAGAATTCAGTTGTTCTTTTTCTGTGAAGCTTCAAAATTGCTTTTTGGCTAAACTTTTCCAAACTTGAATTATTATTCAACACACTATCCATCATGAAAAACATATTCTATTCCATTTCCATAGTTCTGGGCCTACTTGCCTGTGATACAAAACAAAAACCTACCACTGACACTACAGAAGAAAAGGTTATCGCTTTCAATCAATTGACGGATGAAGAAGCCTCCTCCGGATGGACGTTGTTATTCGACGGACAGTCGAAAATCGGCTGGCATATTTACAATAATCAAAGTGACGGTGTAGCCTGGGAAGTTCATGATGGCGCATTGCACCTGAACCCCAAGGATATCAAAGTGACTCCTGTACCTGGCGCAGGCGATCTTACCCAAGCGGTTGGTGGCGGGGATCTGGCAACGGACGAAGAATTTGAAAATTTCCACCTGAAGCTCGAATGGAAAGTCGGCGAACCAAGCAACAGTGGTGTGATGTTTTATGTGAATGAAACGCCGGAACACGCTTATCCATGGGAAACCGGTCCGGAAGTTCAGCTTATGAATCAGCGTGAATGCTCAGAAGAAATTAACTGTGTTGGTGATTTATATTCGCTGGTGGCTGGTCCGCGCGACCTGGAGGTTTCGACCGACTGGAATTCCCTGGATATCATCGCCAATCAGGGTAGCCTGGAAGTGAAAATGAACGACCGGTCGCTGTACACGACAACCATGTGGGATGACAACTGGAAAGCCATTATCGCCGCAACAAAATTTACCGCCTGGCCAGATTTCGGAACATTCACCAAAGGTAAAATCGTACTTCAGGACCACGGGCATGCGGTATGGTACAGAAATATCAAAATTCGCAAACTGTAGATTTTCTTTCTTAATCAAACAGATTTCCCTGAACTGCATAACCTGAGTATTTCCTCTCATGGTCCAGCAGCCATTTTTTTCGGTGTAAACCTCCGGCGTAGCCGGTCAAGTTGCCATTCGCACCAATAACCCGGTGGCAAGGTATGAGAATGGCTATGGGATTTCGGCCATTTGCAGCAGCCACGGCTCTTATGGCAAGGGTGTTGCCCAGTTGTTGTGATTGTTGATGATAAGTGCGTGTTTCACCAAATGGAATTTCACACAAATTTTTCCAGACCTGCCGTTGAAAACCGGTTCCGGAAGGGACAAGCGAAACCGTAAAAATCTTCCTGGTTCCAGCGAAGTATTCATCTAACTCCTTAATGAGTAATTCCAGGTGCAGATTTGACTCTGAATTGAAGAATGAAGAAGACTCTTCAATAAAGACCAGCGAAGTGACTCCTGCCGGGCCGGCTGTTGCCTTGAGAAAACCAAGTGGGGACTGAATGACTCGCTCAACTGTATTACCGTCAAATTCCATCCAGCCCCTCCCTTTTTTCTTTAATTGAGTATAATTTCTATTACCGGAATCTCCACCGGTGGCTTTATCACCGGAAGACTCAGGTTGATATCATTTTCTGCCAGCTTGTTTTCGGACCAGTGGCCGTGCGGTTGGGTGATTTTTACTTCTGAAGCATCATGGAGAAATTGTGCATATTTCACCTTTCCTTTATAACCAGGCAACGTGAAGTTCTGCAGCGGGTAATCGAGCAGATGCACATACAGTCGCTTGGTTGTGGGGTTATACGTAAGAATCGTATTGTCAGGAACGGCGAATTCAGCCGGAGCTTCTGTGCACCCGTAGATGGAGCGGCTGTTGACTTTCATCCAGTTGCCCATGGATTCCAGGGCATTTTCGGCGCGATAGTCCAGGTTTCCCCGGCCTGTCGGGCCGACATTTAGTAACAGATTTCCTCCCTTACTCACTGATTCGATAAGTAGCACAAGTAGTTGTTTGGTGTCTTTCCAGGTATGCTCATCACGGTAGTATCCCCATGATCCGGAGAATGTCTGGCAGGTTTCCCATGGTATCTTTTTACCATCGATTTTTGGCCATTCGGGTACTTTAAATTGCTCGGGGGTAGTGAAATCCCATCCTCCGGCATAGTCTTTCAGGTCGGCGCGGTCATTGACGAGAATGCCCGGCTGTAACTCACGCACCATTTTCATCAGCTCGACCGAGCCCCAGTCATCGCGACCTTTACCAAACTCACCAGGAAACGAAAAGTCGAGCCAGAGAATGTCTATTTTTCCATAGTTTGTCAAAATCTCCTTCACCTGGTTTTTCAGGTATTCGCGGTACTTGGCCATGTCGCGGTTTTTATTGAGTGCATCATATTCTGCCTGTGTATTTACACTCTGCGGATGCACCCGGTCTATGGTATATTGCGGATGGTGCCAATCGATGAGTGAATAGTAGAAGCCGATTTTGAGTCCTTCAGCACGGAAGGCATCGACCCACATTTTTAATGCATCCTTGCCGAATGGCGTATTGGTGGCTTTGTAATCGGTGTATTTAGAATCGAAAAGCGTAAAACCTTCATGGTGTTTTGATGTAATTACCGCGTACTTCATCCCGGCGGCCTTTGCCATTTTCGCCCACTCGGTAGGATTGTATAAATCAGGGTTGAAATTGTCAAAATACTTCTGGTATTCGGCATCGGGGATACGCTCATTCTTTTTCACCCATTCATGCCTTCCAGCCATGGCGTAGGTGCCCCAGTGGATAAACATGCCGAAGCGGTCGTTGGTCCACCAAGCCAGACGTTGGGCTTTTTGTTCTTCTGTTTCGTTCCAGATTTTCTGTTGGGCAAATGCCGATTGAAAGAGTACAATCAGCAGCGCTACGGATAGTATTTTTTTCATGATTTTTGGGTTTTCGATATGTTGGTTAAAAATAGGCAAAAAGCCCATAATCATTCATTAACGCTTGCAGAATTATCTTCCAAACTAATTGTATATTTATAGTGTCTTTTCATTCAGACCCACAATGTAAGAAAATGACGACACGATTAATGTCCTACAAAAAAGCTGAAAAGATTTCTGTATTAACGGTATTTCTCTTTTCCCTCTTTCTTCTGAGCTGTTCAAACGATTCTCTCAATGAGGATCAAATCAATGAGATTGATTTTTCCTTAATCCTCTTGGATGAAAATCAGACTGAAGCCAGAGTGTTTGAAAAAGGAACCGATGTCACGTTCGCTGTGAAATTAGTCAACAATTCAGAAAAGGATATTGAGTGGTATTATAGTGATGGGTGTGGATTATTTAATTCCGAGGAGTTTTTGCGTGTTTATATGAAAAACCATGAAACCAACTCTGCTTATGTACCGATTGGGAGACCTTATCAATGGCCAACATACTGTTACGCGATAAATCTCCCTCCACAAATTATTACTACCAAAGAGACACGTGTTGTGGGAGCGGCTTGGAGTCATAATCCTGATAACCAACCCTTGGGTACCGGTGACTATTATGTAAATGCAGATTTTTCTGTGACAATCGAGGGAAAAACAAGAAGTTGGAACCTTAGAACTGAATTTGAAATGAAATAGGATTTAAGATTTTCCCAAGTTCTTTTAATCATTCCCCAAACCCTATCCCGCAAAACCAACCTCACCACACCTAGTTTCGCAGTTTTAATTCTGTGTCCCAAAACTAAATAAGGACATTCCCATCCAAAGTTTTAACTCTTTACCTGCGACTAGCTCTTCGTCGAGATTTCTAAACATCTTTACAAATACACTGGTTGATTCGCTGTTTGTGATCTTTGTTTCATACAGTTTTGTTACGAATAGGACAACAAGGATGTAACTGTTTGAAAATTCTTCTTTTTCCAAGTTTAAACCATTCAATCCGGATACTAATAATTCCGTGAATCCTGTTCTATTCTGGGTAAGACAATCGTCTGAATCTGAAAGGAAAACATTTTCAACGCTGGCGGAGGAATCGAAGGTGACCACTATCGTAACGAGTGTTTCTATAGCTGTACATTCCTTTGGATTCAGATGAGCTGTGGTAACTTGAAATGCACGTGAAATCATTTGATTTGTGCTATCAATTTGTGCCACACATTCATCGTGGGTCGGTATCCAAATGCCGAGAAAGCTGACCATCACTTTTATAAATATCTTTTTCATAAATGAATATTTAGTATTGATTGAAAAAATCTTAAAGACCGCACCCATGGGGCGTAATTGGTAACTTCGCCAGCATACCAAATCTATCGAAATACAAATGGATTTCAAATTCATTCCGAAGGCGCGTGTAACAGAATTCTAACCACTATTTTATCTTTCCCCAAACCTTCTGACGAAAGCCAGAAACCCCAACCGCTGCCGCGATGAATACCCATGGCAGTACGGGCAAAAGAAAACGCCCATCCCAGTTTTCACTTGTCAGCGCTACAGTCGTGACCTGGAATCCGGTAAATAAAAGCATAAAAATCCCAAGCCGGCGATCGGGAAACCGTCTCATTCCCCAAAGGGCAAAAAAATACGTTGCACCCAGGTATAGTAGAATGTACAGGTTGTGCAGGAGCGAATAGTAGGGCTTGGCATGGCCAAGAAACAGAGCAGCCTTTAGCGCAGAAATCTTCAGGAAATAAACCGGATTGAAAACGATAAAAAGAGTGAGCCTCACTATCGGCATTTGGTTTTCGTTGGGGATAATCAGGTGATCCGGTGGCGCAATTCCCAGGGAAATGTCAGGGTAGATGATCTCGGCTTTGGAGTAACTGTCGATAAATGAATCAACAAACACTGCCAATACAGCCTTGACGGCAATGCCGGCAATCAACAAAACCGCAGTTATTAAAACGGTTTTCAAGAGAACACTGCCCCTTGTAAAAATATGGCTTCCAAAGATTAAGGAACATCCAAGAGCAACGACAAATCCGACACCTGGCGGACGAAGCAGGGCCACAAAGATGATCAATAAAAAAACCATGACCTGCTGCCATGGAGTACGCGCGATCATGAGCAAGTAAAGGGTGATCACAACGCCATTCGCAAACAACGCATCGGTATAAACGATCTGATTCCACTGTTGAAACTCAAACCATCCTGTGTAAAGCATAGCCGCTAAAAAAGCCGTAAAATTCCCATGGGTGATACTTTGTGTGATTTTGTAAACGGCAAAAACCGCCCAGACCCCAACGATGATCTGGATGATAATGATGGCTTCAATCTTTATTTGAAGGAGCAACAAAACCGCAAGTAAAAAGCTGTATGAAGTGTAGAAAAATTCCCTTCCCGAAGGCCAATCGTCGGTGAGAATACTGTGGGCATTTTCAAGGTACAAGCCGGTATCGATCGGTGTGGATATGCCGAATATGAAAAAGGCAAATACCTGGATAACCATCCAGGTGAAAAAAATCAACAATAATCCATGCCGCTCACTGCCTGCTATTTCCTTAATTTTTGCAGAAATGATCATGGATATTGAGTAAATTTCAGCATTGTACTTTTTTAAACGAATATAAAAATGTTTTCCTCACGCCCAATTTCTGCCCCTTTCATTATCATTTCAGCGCTGCTATTTTTCAACCAGCAAGTTCACGCTCAACAAAGCTGGACGAACTTCCGCGGTAACAATCTGGATGGTATTTCAGAAGCTACTTCATGTCCGATTAAATGGACACCGGATTCCGCCATTGTATGGAAAACAAAAATACACGGGAGGGCCTGGTCATCCCCTGTAGTAATTGACAATCAAATCTGGATGACAACGGCATCGACCGATGGCAAAGAAATGAGTGCCGTATGCGTCGATTTCCGCACCGGAGAAATACTTAAAGATGCTATCGTCTTCCGGCCCGATTCCATAGAATCCAAGCATGATATCAACAGCTACGCCACACCGACGCCGTGCATCGAACAGGAATTTGTCTATGTTCATTTCGGTCAGTACGGCACTGCCTGCCTCAGGACATCCGATGCCTCCGTTGTCTGGCAGCGTTCCGACATGTATTGCAAACATGTTCAGGGACCCGGATCTTCGCCTTTGATTTACAAAAATATGCTCATTCTCCATCTTGAAGGCACGGATCGTCAGCGCATCATAGCGTTGGATAAGGCTACAGGATCGACCATTTGGGAAACGGAGCGTCCGGCTGAATTGTACGACAAACTGGAACCGATAGGCAAAAAAGCCTATATCACTCCAATAATTATTAATGTAAATGGAAGAGACCTGATGATTTCGAACGGCTCGGCCGTCTGCATCGCCTACGATCCGATGACGGGACAGGAAGTCTGGAGGGTTGCACAAGGCGAGGATTCCACGATTTCCATGCCGGTGACGGATGGTAATATGGTATATTTCTATACCGGATTCGTGACGAAAGGCGACGACCGATACGCTGAACTATTTGCTGTAGATCCTTCAGGGAGCGGGGATGTTACTTCCACACATATCCGCTGGCGAATGGAAGCACCAATTTTGCAATTGTCCACACCTATTGTAAGGGACGGACTGCTTTATACTGTTGATACAAAAAATATAATAATGTGTATTGAAGCCACGACGGGTGAAATTGTCTGGTCCACCCGCGCGAAGGGAAAATTCAATTCCTCCCCCGTTTTCGCAGCCGGAAATATTTATTTCTGCTCCACGACCGGGGAGACGACCGTTATCAAAGCCGGTCGCGAATATGAAAAGTTGGCGGCCAATGAGTTAGACGGTGAAATCTGGACAACGCCGGTGGTGATCGATAACAGCCTCCTCATACGCACCAGCGAATATCTGTACAAGATTCATTAGCCGATTATTTTCGCTGGTATGAGCTTAGTAAATAATCCTGTATTTGGTCGTTAAAAATCATTGCACTAACTTATGCCTGCACGAATACATTGGAATTATGCCCTATTTTCTTGAAATGCCCATAGTCTGGAGCTTGCCGCTGTTTTTACTGATTGCTCTATTGTCATCCATAGGCATTTACCTCATCTCACATATTTCCATAAAAAACAAATTGGGTAAATCCCATGAGCGCACGGGGCGCGTTTTATTCAGAACCACAGCATCACTGTTGGCTCTGCTGTTATCTTTCACATTTGCCAATCAGCGAGTGAACTATTACAAAATCAAAGATTCCCTGGAAGCAGAAGCCGCACAACTGTTGGATATCATGGTCGATCTGCAGATGTATAAAACCGATGAAGCAAATGAAATCCAGGAGAAGGTGCGACATTATATGCGGAGCATCATACATGAGGATTTCGAAACCACAAACGATAATCCTCTGCTTACGCAATCGGTTTATATTTTTATTTCCCTCTACAACAACATCAGCAAAATGGAGGTGCACGATGACATTCAGGCACGACTCAAGGAAAACATATTAGTTGATATCGATGCTGTATCGGATTTTATGCAAATTAGGAGCTATCGATCAACACCCGAACCGCTGTATTTTATTTTTATCGCCGGATTTGGATTCTTTGTTTCGGCAATCCTGTTTGGGGTCTATAAGCCGGATCGTGTCTCCATTGTTTTTTTCTCGTTTTACAATGCCTTCGTGGCCATCGTTCTGTATTTCATCATAATGCTGAACAATCCCATGCTTGGCCCGCTAAAGATCGATAACAAACCAATCAACATGGTTATTGAGATTGCGGATATGAGGTAATACTGCTCCAGAAAAAGATGAACAATTTTAGACTGCTGGATCAAAATGAATATGACAAGGTCTGGGACATATTCAATGAACTGTTTGACTTTAAGCCAAGCATTTGTTTATTTCCTGCTATAAGGACTAAAAAGCCCCAACTAAAATTTGATATTTCAGGCAACTACAACCTAAACTTTCCATATGACAAATTAGAAAATTTGGCTTTGTCGTTATTTCTAAAGATTACTAAGCCGGGTGACAGGATTTATGCTTTGGACTGGATGCATAGTTGTTATGACTTTGATCCGAGACAGCAGATGGATCGGGACGAATTTGGAGAATGGGTTGTCCCAATTTTTCCCAATGGGGATTACTATATTTTCTTAAGTAAAGATTTTGAAAATACCTGGTTTGGTCACCCTTGGGAGCAGACAATTACCCTTGCGGGTGAAGCCTTGGTAAAGCACGGAAATGAATTGAAAGCTGCATTCGAAAAAATAAATATTACCATTTTCGACAAAACTAAACTTCACTAATTACAGCTTTTTACTGCTATAAATGGGTCAAGAAAACTGATGCTACCAGAAGTTTACTAATAAGTTAATCTCATTCTAAATGGTAAAATCCCTATTTTTGAACCCCAACAAAATCATGTTACTATGAGTACTGCAGCGTGGAAGACCGTAAAAGAATACCAGGACATCACCTACAAAAAATCCGGTGGTGTAGCGCGGATCGCCTTCAATAGACCGGAGGTAAGAAATGCCTTCAGACCCAAAACGGTAGCTGAACTTTTCGAAGCTTTTCTGGATGCCAGGGAAGATACATCCATTGGTGTGGTGCTCCTATCTGGTGAAGGGCCTTCGCCAAAAGATGGTGTGTACTCGTTTTGTAGCGGCGGCGATCAGCGCTCACGGGGACATCAGGGGTATGTGGATGATGAAGGTATGCCTCGCCTCAATATCCTGGAAGTGCAGCGGCTTATCAGGTTCATGCCGAAAGTAGTGATTGCGGTTGTTCCCGGTTGGGCGGTTGGCGGTGGACACAGCCTGCATGTGGTTTGCGACCTGACGCTTGCCAGCGAAGAACACGCCATTTTTAAACAAACCGATGCCGACGTAACCAGTTTCGACGGCGGTTATGGTTCGGCGTACCTGGCAAAAATGGTAGGCCAGAAAAGAGCCAGAGAAATTTTCTTCCTTGGCCGTAATTATTCCGCAAAGGACGCATACGACATGGGAATGATAAATGCCGTAGTTCCCCATGAAAAACTTGAGGACACTGCCTATGAATGGGCTCTCGAAATTCTTGCCAAGTCACCGACTTCGATCAAAATGCTGAAGTTTGCCTTCAACCTCACTGATGACGGTATGGTGGGTCAACAGGTTTTTGCAGGAGAGGCTACTCGTTTAGCTTATATGACGGAGGAGGCGAAAGAAGGTAGGAATGCATTCCTGGAAAAAAGGAAGCCGGATTTCAGCAATATTAAGTGGATACCGTAAAACAGGTACTGGGCTCTTGGTTCTGGTTTTCTAGTGCTGGTGTTTGACTGCAATAGCTTGGGTCGCTTTGTTAAAGCTCCAAATTCAACACTTCATTGTATGTCGGACTTTTGGTTCTTAGCGTCTAATTGATTTTTGTCATTTGAGTTTAATGCCATCAGCGCGTATTGATAATCCGGTAGGCGGCCATAGCGGCGCCATATCCATTATCGATATTTACCACGGTGATTCCATTGGCGCAGCTCGATAACATGGAGTAAAGAGCAACCTTACCGCCCTGACCGATACCATACCCAACACTCGCAGGCACTGCGATGATGGGCTGCGGCAGTAATCCGCCCACAACTGTTGGCAAAGCGCCTTCGAATCCTGCCACGACAATCAGCACCTTATATTTCTTCAATTCTTCCAGGTTGTCAAACAATCGATGGACTCCAGCAACGCCTATGTCCTGGAACAAACCTGATTTTTTGCCAAAAAAAAGAAGTGAATAGTATATCTCGTTTACAAGAAATTGGTCTGAAGTGCCACCTGAAAGGATCGCAACATCGTATTCGGATGCTTCAGATGGGAATTCACCGATTAGCAACATTTGCGAAGTTTTATCATAAAAATTAGGCTTGAATTGTTCGCAAAGAATGTCCGCCTTTTCTGGCTGGACCCTGGTGATCAGACAATGCTTTTTATTCTGTCTGAAATCGCTGACAATGGCTGTGAGCTGATCGATGGTTTTGGAAGCGCCAAATACAACTTCCTGAAAACCTATTCGATCTTCACGCTGGTAATCAATTCTAAAGTTCATTTAATTGCCCTGTTTAGTTTTCCCGAAACCAATCCTTCGTCGTCGATTTCGCATTCCTTAAAACCAATTTCCCTTATATAGTTGGTTATGGATTTTTCATGCTTTTTCAAAGCCTCCACCTGGCCAGATGGTACCTCAATTTTTGCCTTTTCTCCAAAATGCCGCACGCGCACATCCTGAAATCCCAGGGAATTCAGCATATTTTCGGCGTCCTCGATCTGACGGAGTTTTTCAACCGTCACTTCCTGGCCATACGGTATCCTGCTGCTGAGACACGGACTGGCCGGCTTATCCCAGGTTGTCAGGTCGAAATACCGGGCCAAAGCACGAATATCCTCCTTGGTAAATTTACATTCTGCCAGCGGCTTAAGTACACGAAATTCCTGGGCGGCCTTGGTTCCTGGCCTGTAATCAGATAGATCATCGAAATTCTGCCCGTTCAATATAGCTGTACCCGGGTAATTTGCTGCAATATCTCTGAGCTCATCATACAAAGTGTATTTGCAGAAATAGCACCGGTCGATGGGATTGGAGGCATAATTAGGATTTTCGAGTTCTTTCGTATTTATAATCTCCAGGTCGATGTCGTATTGTTTGCAAAAGGATTGGGCTACTTCAAGGTCTTTGCGTTTCAGGCTCGGCGAATCGGCTATTACGGCTTTGGCTGCTTGCTTGCCAAGAAATTTTCTGGCTAGAAAAGCCACAAGGCATGAATCTACACCACCGGAAAAAGCCACGATGACATTGGAACGATTATTCGCGAACCAATGCTCTGCAAGGCTGAGTTTATTTTGGAATCGTTCGTTATAAACTGCTATCATATGTTGGTCCTCAATTGGTCCGATGGGAAAGTAAATATAATAGATTGTCTTATACAACTACATTACTTGGTGAAGTGTTAGAAAAATCCGCCCACATTAAATGCTCCAATAGTGTTTCAATAGCACGTCATTTCCTAGGTAATACAGGCATCAAAATACTTGAAGGATATTTAGAATCGTGATGGATTTTAATGGTGGCCTTCTGAAAGTCGCTTTCGTTGCATTCGTAAATATTAACAAACTTTTGAGGGTTACGATCAACGAGCGGAAACCAGCTACTTTGAATTTGGATCATAACCCGATGGCCTTTAAGAAACGTGTGGGCTATGTCGGGCAATTCAAATTTTACACGCTCTACCTTGTTAGGAACAAATGCCTCCGGATTTTCAAAACTGTTTCGGAATCTTCCGCGTATCACTTCTCCCCGAATCAACATCTGGTATCCTCCCATAGGATAGTCATTCTGGTTTAAATAGGAGAAATCATCAGGAAAAACGTCAATTACTTTTACAACAAAATCAGCGTCTGTTCCTGTGATGCTCACCATGAGATCCGCAACCACTGTCCCGGCCAAGGTTAAATCCTCTGCTAATACATCGGTTTCAAATACCAGTACATCGGGCCTGCGTGAAGCAAAACGCTGATCATCGGTCATGTATTCAGTAGTCCTGTCATTATGAACGTCTTCCGTATATGGAACAGGTTTTAAGGGATCGCTGATATACTCGGTATAGCTTTTGGAAGCGCTGGGTTTTGACCAACTTAATTTGCTGCCGGATTGTAAATACATCAGCTGGTCTGATTTTTCCACAGGAGGCCATTGGCTCAGCTTGTGCCATTGATTCTCACCACTAAAGAATATAGTTGCTTCTGGTAATGCGATGGTCCCTTTTCCTTTAAGGTGATAATTAAAGAAAGGCAACTCGATGTTATTCTGGTACCAGAAGGCCGTATTTGATCCAAATTCTACATTGCCCAAAAACCCTCCTTCGCTCGTTGCCCACTGTCCATGTGACCATGGGCCCATTACCAACTGATTGCTGGTGCCTTTGCTTTGCTTTTCTATGGCTTCATACAATCGCCAGGCACCAAAGCAGTCTTCTGCATCAAACAGGCCTCCGACTACCAGCATGGCAGGCTGAATATCAGTGACAAAATTTCGAGTATTCCTAGCTTTCCACCACACATCGAGATTTGGATGCAAAAATAATTCATTCCAAAATGCTATGCTGTCATGAAGGTACTTTGCATTTAGATTTTTGATCGCTCCTGCTTCCAGGAAAAATTTATAGTTGTCCTTGATCGGCGACTCAAACGCGGTAGGGCCAATCATCGTCGGCTGTGGTCGCGGTTTACCAAAACCGGAGGAGTAAAAACTAAATGCGTCCAGCAGAAAAAATGCTCCGTTGTGATGCCAATCATCCCCAATAAACCAGTCGGTTACAGGTGCCTGAGGGCTCACTGCTTTCAGTGCAGGATGATTGCTCAGGGCAGCCATGGTGGAGTAGAAACCAGGATAGGATATTCCAAATACTCCAACTTTTCCATTATTGGCGGGAACATTTTTTACCAGCCAGTCAATGGCGTCGTATGTATCGGTGGCTTCATCAACATCCGCGGCACTTTTTTTGGAAGGATTGAAAGGGCGCACATCCACAAATTCGCCTTCACTCATCCAGCGGCCACGAACATCTTGCAATACGATGATATAACCTTCGCGGAAATAATACTTTCTATAATTATTCCAGAATTTCGGCCAGTTCTGCTCTCCGTAGGGTGAGCAGGAGTATGGTGTGCGGGTTATTAATATAGGGTGCTTCTCCGTTGTATCCTTAGGAAGATAGATACTGGTGAATAATTTTACGCCATCGCGCATTGGTATCTGGCGTTCGATCTTTACGTAGTTTTCTACTATCCATAAAGAGTCCTGAACATTGGTTTGTGCCAGGGCAAATACTGATGACAGGAAGAGCCCAATTAAAGTAATGCGTATTTTCATTGTGTTGAATTTAATGCTGGAAGATAGAAATAAAATGCTTTAGGTTGGTTCACTCAACATCCCCAAAAAAGACCAGTAATTCAATGGTCCAGCTGTCAACTATGCCTTACCAATCAAATCTATCAGATTTCCATAAAGATCAGCGAAAACAGCCACCTTTCCATAGCTTTCCACTGTTGGCGTCCGAACGATTTTCACATCATTCTTTACCAGATTTTCGTAATCACGGTCGAAGTTATCTGTATGGAGAAATAGAAAAACCCGTCCCCCGGTTTGATTGCCAACGCGGCTTCTCTGCTCCTCGTTCGCGGCTTTGGCCAAAAGCAAACAACATCCTTCGGCGCCCGGTGGCTGCACACGAACCCATCGTTTTGCATCATTCAATGCCGTATCTTCAATGAGGCTGAAACCCAGGTTTTGAGTATAAAACTCAATAGCCTCGTCATAATCACGAACCACCAGGGTGACATTAATAAGTTGCTGCTTCATAGCGCAATGTATTCTAATGGAAAATTTACTATTTTCACTTTTGTCAATCTGAACCAATATTAGGTAAACAACGATGAATAAGGCAAAAACCCCAGATGAATTTTTCAACAACCAGACACAATGGTCAACCTCTCTGCTGAAATTTCGGGAGATACTACTCAAAACAGATCTCGAAGAAACCATCAAGTGGGGTATACCGGTTTATACGCTGGAGGGAAAACACGTCGTTGGTATTTGCGGATTCAGATCGTATGTAGGTATATGGTTTTACCAGGGCACTTTATTGTCAGACCCCACTGGAGTTTTGGTCAATGCCAGCGAAGGAAAGACTAAAGCTCTGCGACAATTGCGCTTTACCTCGGAAGAAGAAATAGATTATAACCTGGTTCGACGGTATATCTCTGAGGCTATAACCAATCAGAAGTCTGGAAGAGAGATAAAACCTGAAAAGGAAAAGCCACTCGTTATTCCAGACGAACTTTTAGTTGCGCTGGAAAAGGATGCTAATTTGAAATTATGCTTTGAATCGATCACGAAGTTCCGGCAACGGGAATATGCCGAATACATTGGTGAACCTGTCCGGCCAGAAACCAGGCTGAACCGACTTGACAAAGCCATCCCGATGATACTAAGTAGAATTGGGTTAAATGATAAGTACAGGAAGTGATTATAGTATAAAGTACAAAGTATATAGTACAAAGTATATAGTACAAAGATTTCGTGGAGGGTTCTTCGGTCATTTTACTTGGTACTCTCTACCTTGTACTTTTTAAAGCTGTCCCTCCTTCACATATCGCTGACGCGCGAGGAATTCCAGGGTCCGAATCTTGTCTTTGTAGAAATTGTGGGCATTAAGTTTGTGAATATCCAGTGATGCATCTGAATTTTCGTCCCATCGCCTGCAGAGATAAAGTGGCTCATAGATACGCCCGATCTGGTAATACCTGCTGATATTGAGTCCGAGGGCGTAGTCTTCGCCATAACTTGTGTTTGGCACTTTTATTTCACGCAGAACGGGCGTGTAAAACGCTCTTGGCGCTCCGAGTCCGTTGATGCGTAAGGCATTATTGCGGCCGTTGTCGGGAGTCCATTCTTTGTGGTCGATGAGGCCGGGAGGTATTTCTTCGAGTTTGAAATTAACCATTTGATATGATCCAACGACCATAGCACATTGCTGCTCATAGAATGCATTCACAATTTTGGTCAGGACGTTGTCGTCGATGTATAAATCGTCGCTGTCGAGCTGGATGGCAAACCTACCACAACGTGGATCCATAACGCCGGCATTCCAGCAACCACCAATTCCCAGGTCGTTTCGATCGGGAATGAGATGAATAAGTCTTTTGTCTTTGGCAGCATATGACCTCAGGATTTTAGTAGTGCCATCGGTAGAGTGGTTGTCTATGACAATGAGATTAAAGTCAAAATGAGTTTGCTGGGACAAAACTGATTTGATGGCGTCAGCAATGGTTTTCTCCCGATTTCGCACCGGGATAATCACCGATGCTTCAACGGTGAAATTTGATTTTTCAAAAGAAATGCTCCGAAACTTGGGTTCCAGATACGCGCCTACATCTTTCAGATGCTGTGTACAAACCTGCTCCATTTCGATTTGTACCTGACGGTTTTTCGGGTCCACATAGTCGAACATTTTCTGGCCGGACTTCCTTGTGTCTGTCTCCACTTCCGTGTATAGAAATTCCGGCAGCCGGACAAGGCTATGGCTTTGCGACACTTTCAGCCGAAGGTCATACAACGCAGCAAAATTGTATGCTGCATCCATACGCGATACCGCCGATTTTAGCGCATCGGTATTATATAACAGGAGTGAGCCAAAGTTGAAATCGTCACGGAGGCTTCCGGCCTGGTATTCGATCACCGGATTTGGCTGGAGTTGTCCCGATTTTAATTCGTAGTAATCGGAATAGAGCATCCCGGCGCCGCTGTCATCTGCCATACGCATCATTCGCTCGAGTGCGAACTGACCGATTGTCAGTGGCAGAGACTTCGTATATAAAAGCGTGTATTTCCCATGGCATTGTTCAGCAATGGCCTTAATTGTTTCGGTAGAAGTAAAGGTTGGTGAATTAATCCAGGATACCTCCCTGGCATCTGGCTTTTCCGCCCCTACTACGGTAATTGATTCTATGAGTGATGAAGCTCTCAGTTGGCTGATGGTTTTATTCAGGTCAGTAGTTACTGATGAGGCGATAAAGCATGAAATTGACATAGAATACTTCTTTTATTGAATTGCAAATATCGGTTTTAGGATTACTATTCCTTCATCAATCTCATCACTTTTTCCCAAACCTGGTCGTTGATCGGTATTCCTTCCTTCAAATGTCTGTTTCGGGTTAAAAGTGTTCTTTCACCCGGATAATACGTTTTTTCTCCAGAATTCATCGGTGGTACATCATGGGTATATTCTATTATTTCCTGCAGAAGTTTTTGCTGCAGTTCCATGTCTTCAAGCTGCGTCGGATCAATGCAAATGAATACCTGGGAAATGCCTGTTTCAAGTTCCCGTTGTCCTATTCTGTAAGTGGAATCCCCGGCAGACAGTATTGTGACCAGCATGTCCAACACCATAGAAAGTGCTGAGCCTTTCCAATAACCAATCGGAAGACCTCGTTCTTTCTGCGTGATTTTTTCCGGATCATTAGATAATTCATCGTTCAGATCCCAACCACCGGGAAAAGGAAGCAATTGTTTCCTGAGTTTATAATCATTGATTTTTCCAAAGGCAAACTGCGAAAGCGCCATGTCCAAAACCACGTGCCCCTCCTTTTTTGGTATTGCTATGATCAATGGATTATTGCCGGTTCTACTCTCCTTGCCACCCCACGGCGGCATATTTGGCTGCGTGTTCGTAAAACATATTCCAATACATCCGGCATTGGCTGCCTGCCAGCCGTAGGTTCCGCCACGCATCCAGTGGTTGGTATTTCGCAGAGCCACTAATCCCATTCCGTTATTTTTTGCTAATTCGATTGCCCTGTTCATGCACTTCGTAGCGTTGATGATTCCGGGACCAAGGTGGCCATCCCAACACTCAATCAGGCCAAAGGAATTAGCACATTCAGCTTCGGCATCGATATTTACCACGCCCTTTTTAATGTACTCGATGAATAATGGAACGCGATTGATCCCGTGAGAATAAACGCCATCAAGTGTACTTTCAGAATATACCCTGGCTAAAAGGTCTGCTTTTTCGGGAATGAAATCATAAGCGACAAACAGCTTATGAAGTGTGGATTCTAAATCGGCAAAGTTGATAATCATGGCAAAATCCCTCGTGGATTACATGCCTAAAAATACGAAAGTAAATCTGGTGATTACTTATCCTCCCAAATAAGTGTTTCGTCAGTGGCTTTATCAAAACTTTCTCCATTGCACATGGTATTTCCTGCAAACCCACCCAAACCACAAATTTCAACGCAGTCTTCATCATAAACCGGTGATATCATATCGGCACCACATGGCCCTGGATTGAATACATAAACAAATTGTCCCTGGAATTTATATCGGTAGACTGTCGCGCCTTTGTCGCATGCGTAATCGCTGTGTTTAAATTCGGTTATTTTCTGTTTCAGGCAATCGCCGGCCTCCTCGCGAAAGTCAACCTTTTGACAATACGTGAATGTTATAATTAATAAGAGTGGAATTATCATTTTCATGGCATAATGTTTTGGATCGGAAATCTTGCGGTTTTCTCATGATTGTCAATTAAGAAGACACATCCTATAATCAATCCGTTGTATGGGATTAATTAATTCCAAACTAAAAAATAGTAGCGATTGACTTTTAAAACTATTCGAATTTAGCAAAATTGAACCCGGTTTTGCCTCCCTGGCTTGGTTGAGTGTAATGAAATGTTGAAGTACATCGTTTCAGCTAAGATCCGGAGCGTGAGAGCGCCAACTAAACTATACGGGTTTAGTTTTAATTCTGACAGTTTGCCTCCTTAGTTCAGTTGAGGGCCGAGCGTTTAGAAATGATCCTGTGGATCATTTTAGCGAGGAGCCAGAATGCGGGGAGTACCAGCTGAGCCAAAGAGCTCGGTTGTTTTTTGACAGTTTGCCTCCTTAGCTCAGCTGGTAGAGCAACGCTTTCGTAAAGCGTGGGTCGCAGGTTCAATTCCTGTAGGAGGCTCAAAAGCGGCAGTAGCTCAGTTGAGGACCGAGCGTAAAGAAATGATCTGGTAGATCATTTTAGCGAGGGGCCAGGATGCGGGAAGCACCAACTGAGTGATGTCTAAAGTTCTTTTATTTACAAGCGGCAGTAGCTCAGTTGGTAGAGCGTTGGCTTCCCAAGCCGAAGGTCGTGGGTTCGAACCCCATTTGCCGCTCATTTAAAACGCCACGGGAATTATCCATGGCGTTTACATTTTGTTTGGTGGTTTGAGATACCCCATAAATCAATTTTCGATTCTTTTTCACTTCTTTTCATCCCAAAGTGTCTCGTACGTAATCCCGGATCCTGGCATACACCATAACCCTCCGGCTATATACCGGAGATGTTTATCCAACCCAGCGATTTGCTTCATCTCTTCAGTGGTAAGTTTCAGATTAGTTGATTCAAAATTTTGCCTGATGCGCTCAGGTTTGACTGACTTAGGAATAACCGATGTTCCGCGCTGCATCGCCCATGCTATGAGTATCTGCGCCTGGGATGCGTTGTGATTTTGAGCTATGGTCGTTATTACAGGGTCATTCATGATATTGGGTGAATCTCCTTTGGGCAAATCGGATCCAAGCGGCGAGTAAGCTGTCAACACAATTCCTTCTTTAATGCAGAACTCCAGCATGGAATTTTGCTGTAAATACGGATGCAGTTCTACCTGGTTTACTTCCGGCCTTATAGAACACGTTTCAAACAACTTTTTTATTTTTTTGACGCTGAAATTAGATAGTCCGATATGTCTTGCCTTACCGCTCTGCTGGATTTTTTCCATTTTCTCCCAGGTAGCCGGTATCGGTACATTATCTAGTGACAAAAACTCATCCGCACTTGTAGGAAATCCTGTGCCATGTTTCAATGCCACCGGCCAATGAACAAGATAAAGATCAAGATAGTTGAGATGTAAATCCGAAAGTGTTTTTTGCATTGCGGGAATTACACGATCTGCTTCATGGGCACTATTCCAAAGTTTGGAAGTAATCCATAAATCCTCTCTTTTTACAATGCCCTGTTTAAATAAGTCGCTGAAGGCCTGGCCAATTTCTGCTTCATTTCCATAAATAGCTGCGCAATCGATGTGCCTGTAACCAACTTTTACAGCTTCATGAATTGCCTGATATACCTCGCCTTTTTGTGATTTCCAGGTACCTAGTCCTAGGGCAGGCATTTTATCGCCGTTTGATATTGAATAATATTTCATCCGATTCAGTTTAAGGTTTATTGTGTAAAAAAAGTCCCCGGTAAAAAGTAAAACGAAACAAGACCTACCACCCAAAAAATTGTGAGTCGGTAAAGCAGTGATGTGGTATCATGGCTCATGATGCCAATTTTAAATTTGCGAAACTGGATTACCGCCATCATACATAATACCGACAAAAGCCCTACATGAATCGTCACTTCGTATGCGGTGACTTTGCGGATAGTAAACCAAATTCCGACAACCAATATTGAGAGACTCAGGTATGCCAGTGACGATGTGGTCCTGTCAAAGGCGTTTTTATAAGCCATTGTCCGGAAGGTAGCAGCTGTGAAAAGGTACAATAAAGCAAAAGCGATAAGACCAAGTCCCATCACCAGTTTACCGCCCTTGATTTGAAAAACATTGAGCAAAAGGCCGGCAAAAGTGAATATGAATAGTATGAATTCTATTTTACCGATTTTCCTAAGGAAGAATACCTGGTTTTTATTATTTCCCATACTATACGGGTTATTTAGAATTCTTTTTACCCAAGGTAATTATTTTGATTCTGAGAATCATTTATTTTTAAATCAACCTTTATTATCGCTTTTTCCATCCCAACCTTGCCCGGCACACTTCCTTATTGTCAGTCTGTCGCACAATTGAGATCATGTCCCTTTCAGAACCTGTTTCGGCCGCATCCTGGTAAATCGCTAAGGTGTCGTTGTATTGAGCCTCCCCAAGATAATTTACTTCAAGTGAATGAATCTGATTCTTGATGAGTTTTTCCTTCGGAAAACTATTAACGATCATTTCAATGTATTTCACATTATTCACATGAAATACTATATCGATATCGGTATATTCTATCAGTCTTGTGCGGAGCAATTCGGGCTTTTGAAGTTCGGGGAGCTTTTCGAGCCGTTCATCAAGCGCTATTTCACCATCATGGGTTTTCAGCCCCTCTTCAAGGTGAGCAACAACTTCAGGCCTCCTGGATTTCACATTCAAAGCGGCCCATGAACTTGTTGCCTTGATGATGAATTTTTGCTGATTATTCCCGATGTAAAAATCTCTTAAATAGAAAATGCCGTTTTTTCCCCTGGACCATGTTTTTAGTGTCAGTTCATCCATCCAGCGAGGGTAAGAATCTATCACAACCTTCAATCTTGTTAATACCCAAAACTGGTTGCACCGGTACATTTGCTCGAAACCGAAACCTGCCTTTTCAGCATGCATGCTGGCACCTTCCTGAAGAAAATTGCATATGGATGTTAGTAGAGCATTTCCAGTAGGATCCATATGAAATGATTGAATACGAAAATCCTCAGTCCATATAGGAGGAAGCTGGGTCATATTCTATTCGGAGTATATTTCACCGGGCTTGGTGGCCGATAATTCAACAAAAAAATCAGCGAGTTTACCGATCACTACTTCCAGGTAATTATCTCCTTTTTCCCGTGTAGATTTTGCTGGATTTCCAATACCCGTATCTGCGGACACTTTTGTCCACTCCCTTGGCGCCCACAGCCATCCTTCTTTTCGTCCGCCGAACTTAAGCTTTTTTGATTTGCCATCGCCTGCTTCTGCAAGAGGCAGAACCCAATCCGGCGCCACTTTCATCATGATGCTTGTCTCCATTTCACCGGCGTGATCCCCGAGGTCTTCAAAATATATGCTCCAGTTGGGTTCTACCAGGAACCAGCTAAGTTGACAAATGAACATTTCGGGAAACTCTGCGTTGAGTTCACGTATAATTTGTTTGAAGTCGTTTCCCCCATGGCCGTTAAAAACTACAAGGTTCTTGATGCACTGGCCATTTAATGCCTGAACCACATCGCGGAGCACGGCATATTGAGTACTTGGATTCATGTTGATCGTAAGCCGGATGTCCAACTGCTGGCAATTGGCACCAAAAGGAACATTTGGCAATACCATTACTTTTGCCCCACGCCCCCAGGCAATTCTGGCTGATTCTGCGGCTATATATTCGTTTTGTATATTATCAGTGCCAAAAGGCAGATGATAATTGTGTGCCTCAGTTGCTCCCCATGGCAAAATGGCCACTTTATAATCGGTGGCTCTTACGGTTTTCCAATTTGTTTCCTGAAGTATATACGGTCTTGGTTCCATACAATAATGTGTTATTTGCCCAGCATGGGGAAAAGTTGTTTTATTTCCTCATCGGTTGGTTGTTTGCCATATTCGCAGATTTCGAAAGATTCTACATGTTTTGCTGTAGCAGCTTTTTGACCATACCACTTTTCAAGGGCGTCTTTTGCATTAGCTTCCGGAGCATTGGTGTGCCACTTGGCCAGGAAAGCTAATCGTTCCTTCTCATCTTTTGGCACCTTGTCGAGCATACCTTCGGTCCATGGAAGCCAATCGAAAAACTGAGAAGCATGAGCCGACATGGCATATATTTTCTGATCGTAGGAATCATCGATTATCACAGCAATATCCGGTTGGAATGGGTTTGGCTTTTGAAAACTGTCACGCGAATAAATGAATACCGGGTTTTTTTGTAATGGCGGAACTTCAGGTGCTACATTGGGTACAATGACCATGTAGGCCGCATCTTGCACGAGAATACCAGTATATCGGTGATCGGGGTGGTAGTCATTTGGCCGTGGTGCTATTACGACATCGGCATTCCATTTTCGAATTTCACGTATAACCTTCAGCCTGTTTTCGAGGGTGGGCATCAGTTCACCATCATGGTTGTCAAGCACGACGTACTCTATACCAAACCGCTTACCGGCTTCTTTTGCTTCTGCGATCCTGATTTTGGCCAACGCCCCACCACCCATTGATTGATGCCCGGCATCGCCGTTTGTCATGGAAACAAATTTTACTTTATGGCCCATCTTTGCAAATAGGATTGCTGTACCCCCGGCATCAATATCGCAATCATCCGGATGCGCGCCAATGACTACTATATTAAGTGGTTTGGTCTGGCTAAAAGATACCATAGCAAGACAGATCATAATGAACGTAAGAAGTAGCTTTTTCATAGTGTTTTTGTTAATGGATGTACCGAAAAACCTTCGCATACTTTTTGGCCTGATGGCTAAGTGTCGCGATGGTGATTCTATTTTTTAAATCAAATAAGCTTCATGGCAACCGGATCCCACTGAACAGCTTTTTTCTGGTAATAACTTTCATTTGCCAGAAGTGCTGCTCCCGCTGCTTTTAGCCCGAATGTTGCATCCTCAACTGTTTTAAAATTGCCTCTGATTGCATTGAAGAAATTGGTGAAATGGTCTACATGTGCTCCTTTATATCCTTCTGGTGCCTTATAGTTAGTTTCACCAATGGCGAGGTCGGACTTTCTTTGATCTGCAAATTTCATATCGTAATCCGCTCTGATTTTTTTCTGGTTTTCTTCAGTATATGCAATCAAAGAATATCCACTAGGCTTCATGTCAAGTTTGGCCCTTATTAGCATCACATTGTCTGAATCAATATGGAGTTCGCCTTCTGTTCCGACGAGTTTAAACCCAAATCCGCCTCCGTTTCCGGCAATGAAGTTTACCCTGAACGCTGCGTTAAAAGCGCCATGTGTTTTTGTTTGTGCGTAATCATAGAATGTCATGGTAACATCAGGTACGTCCCTACCGTCATTCCAATAGCGCAATCCCCCGGTGGATATAGCCCGATTTGGTCCATCGGAACTTATGACATAATGCAATGTGGAAAACGCATGAACAAATAAATCACCTGCCACGCCTGTGCCATAATCTTTATAATTTCTCCACCTGAAAAAGCGTAACGGATCATAGGCCAATTTTGGGGCATTTCCTAAAAATGTATCAAAATCAACCGTGTCTGGATTGGCATCGGGAGGAATGGGATATTGCCAGGCGCCTTCTGCTGAATACCGGTCGTTGTACATATCCAGCATCACCAACTGACCAATGGCACCGTCTTCGTACAATTGTTTTGCTTTTTCATTTCCGAGTGAGCTCATTCCCTGACTTCCTACCTGGAATACCTTTCCGGAATCTTTTTGAGCTTTTATCAATTCATGCCCTTCTTCAAATTTCTGAATCATGGGCTTTTCGCAATACACTGCTTTTCCGGCCTTGAGTGCGTCTATGGAAATTCGCTTGTGCCAATGATCGGGTGTGGCTATAATCACAGCATCAACGTCTTTTCGATTGAGTATTTCGCGATAATCACGCGTCGTTGCAATATCACTGCCCCAAAGTTCTTTAGCCCTAGCGTGTCTTCCTGTGTACAAATCGCATGCGGCCACTAGTTTTACTCCATTAACCTGCAAAGCAGAGGTAGTATCGTAAATTCCCTGAATGCCCGACCCAATGAGCGCGAGGTTAATCTGGTCGTTAGCCGTATATTTTTTGGTGTCTTCTTCGCGGACTTTGATAAACTCCTGTTGTTTGTAACTTTTGGCCATGATCTGCGGGGCCGCCGTCAGTGCAACTGATCCAAGAGTTACGTCTCGCAAGAAATTTCTTCTTGATTTAGTTTTATCTGCCTTTTTCATGTGAATTGGATGAATAAATAGTTTATAAGACTGAAAAGTGTTTGAAATTTACACCTTTTTGGTGCCTCTCCAAACTTTTTATGGAGTATGTACAATTCAGAAAACTATAATGTATCTCCCCTTAATTGACGGAATCGTTTCCGTGCATCGGCTGCATGATTGCTCCCCGGGTATTTTGCAAGAAAGGATTGATAGATTTCCATGGCGCGTGTTTTATCGTGAAGGTATTCTTCTGTGACCGTTCCGCAAAGAAATAGCGCATCATCACCCAAAATGTCAGAGCCATACTTATCCACTATTTCATTTAAGGAAATCAATGATCTGGAAAAGTCTCCAATTTCCATAGCCAGCAAGGCTTGTTTGTACAGAATTTCATCCTGAAGCGGGTGAAAGGGATAATCTTTTTTTAGTTTATCCAGAAGCGCGAAGGCTTCATCTTTTCGGTTTTTGAAAATTAACAATTCTATGTCGGCATAGCGCTGTAAGGCATTGTCAGAAGAGTCTTTCATGAGGTTGTCCTTGATCAGCAGACTCAGTGCCATAGCGTCGTTGGATATTTCCCGCGTCGTGGCAAGCTTCAATATATCCAGATGACCCTGCGCCAATTCAAATTCTCCGTTGTAATAATTGAGCTTTGCATTCCTCAATTTAGCTTCATAACCTATTGGAGTTTCCTTGGAACTTTTTTCGACCTGGGAATACAAGAGCGTCGCCTCCCAAGGTTCGCCCGTAAGCAGGTATATGTCACCAAGATCGAGTTTTGCCTGATCGATTATCTGTTTGCTTATGGCGGGTGATCTAATGAGAGTTTGAAGCAATTGGATTGCCTTATCATGATTACCGATATAAAACGCATATAAATGTGCTTCACTCCGCATTGCTTCGGCAGTGTACTGGTTCAAACCCAGCTCCGCGATCAGATTTTGATAGTCGCTAATAAGTAAATTTATTTCCGAGGTTCTGACTGGATACGTGGTCTTAACCAATTCCTCGCGGCAATAAATAGCCATACGCCTGGCGATCTGATAATTTGGGGTTTGTGGGTATTCGTCAATTATATAGGTGTATATGCGCAATGAATTCTTGAAATCCTTATTTTCAATAGCAATTCGTCCAATATCCATAAGTTCTGTACCCAGCAGATTCATTCGCTTATCGACAGCCCGCGCCTGTATAAACGCAGAATAGAAATTCTTTCGCTGCAGATTGACCCATATGAGCAACTCACTGTATTGCATATTATCGGGTTGTTCCTGAATTTTCGCATACATGATATTTTCGAACAATTCAAGGTCCTTATCGTCAGTCAATACGTTTTGCATTATATTTTTAATAGAGGCCACACTGTTCTGACTTTCGTGGAGGTAGTTCAGATATTCTTCTATCATATCCACATGCTTGTTGACAATCCTGTAAATACTCGCCATTTGAATGCTGTATTCGTATGGATTGTTTATTTTTTTCCGGCTTTGTTGGTAGAGATCAATAGCATTGTCGTATTGCTGAAGGCGAATAAAATGCTGTGCTGCTACCCTTACTTTGAATGGATCTTCTGACCACGAAGAAATCAAGCCATCATAGTATTTTTTCGCTTGCTGCTTCTCATTTAGTTGAAGGTAAATCAGACCCTTATCAATCTGGTAAAACAAATTGGTCGGATACTGTTTTATGGCCTTGTCAACATATTTTTCGGCCTTATCAAACTCTCCCGTAATCAGTAACAACTGGAAATACCTTTCATGGATCTGCGGTATATTTTTTGAATTCTTTTCGAGCCTCTCATAAATAGAGATTGCCTTATCATTTTCTCCCTGTACAGCATATTGATCCGCCAGCTGAATTTCAGCCAAATTTTGCGCGTAACTTGAAATAGCTAAGAAGGTAAAAATTACAATTAGGACAATTCTGAAATGATATGATATGAACATGTGCACAATGGTAATAATGATAATATTATATATATAAGATATTATTAAAATATATTAGGTCTGTGGATATGTTGATAATTTAATAATGCGATAATTGTTTTGTTGAAGTGTTGAAAGATATCATGTAAGCTTTATGTTGTACACAAGATATTTACATTTATAGTATTTGAAATCAGATATTTATAAGTTATTAACATAATTCTCTAGGTCAGGAGATAATTGCTCTGTTGAAATAGCACTGTGCAAAGAATTGTTGATGTTTGACAGTTACCAACAAGTTAAAGTAGTTTTTGTTTCCCCATTCTGGTTCATTAGAATCCATTGTTGATAACTGTCACATATTTAGCGTTATGCCATTTTTATCCACATATATTATCAAAAAGACAGCTCAAGTTTTGTACGCCAGTCTGCTCTAATAATAAGTGTTTCTGGATGTATATAAACAGGTTCGGGTTCTTCATTATTTGCTATATTACCCGGACTCCAGATGCCATCGTTATTACTGTCAATTAAAATTCTGATACGATATTTACCAGGCGGTACATCAGAGAAGATAAATTTTTTCTGCCCCGATACTTCTTTAAAGGGTTCAAATTTCTCTGTAAGTAGTTGGATAGTGAAAGATTGGTATTTTGTAGTAGTAATGATTTCCTGAGTGCCAACTTCTTCTGGTTTTATAAATTTATAGTTATAGCCAACAGAACCACTGGAATCATAGTCAGCGGTAATAAAGGTACCTTTCCCAATGTACAACCTGAATCCAGTATTTCGTTTAGGCGCATTTTTATCTTTTTTGGATGTTAGGTCAGGTGAAGATTTGGTTTCTGTAAGTGAATCAGAAACGGACTGTATTTTTTGTTGGTAGGATAACAAAGTATCAATTTTAGACTTATCAATTGTTATATGGAAAGTCAGTTTATCTCTGTGGGAATTCCAGATAAAGATGGAGTCATGGATTTGATGTATAACAATTGAGTCATATTCGAAGTATAAACTATCCAGATTATAATTAATGATTGGTTTGTTAAAGTTGATTTCGGCAAAAAATTCCGGAGATATTAAACCATTTTGCTTTGGCGATACCAAGAATGAAAAATCGTCAGGTTTACGTTTACTCTCAGTAAACTTTACATATACCGTGTCTGAAATGGATGTATTTAAACTATCGGTTGCATTGTATGATACAGCAATGCTATCCTGAAGATTGTCGGAGTTGTAGAATCGAATTGACTTATTCTGTTTCGCAATGTTTGCGTATGGTATTTTAGCTAGTGAGTCAAGTGAAGTAAGGGTAAAATCGGTGATGTATTTATTGAAATTGATTTCATAGTATTTGCCTGAAGGAAGCGCGGTCATTTGTCGGAATGGAGTAACATCCAGTTTGAAAAGTTTAAAATTCAGTTCAACCGGTAATGAGTCTAATGTCAACGTATCTTTTTTAAAGGCATATGATTCTGACTTAAAGTCAAGCTTAAGATTTTTATTATTGTCAGAAAACGCGATAGCTATATATTTTCCATTTTTTATATTTTCAATTGTATAAAATCCTTCCTTGTCAGACTGGCTGAAGTAATAAGGGCTTCCGTTGAATATGGTAACCGTATCTTCTACCCTGAACAAGCCAACGATAGCGTTTTCAATAGTATCGTTATCTAAAAGATTTGTTGTAAGGCCATATATGGACAGAGAGTCTATGAACGAACCAGTGCTAAATGTGAACTTATTGGTTAGACTTGGATTGCTTTCTGTAATGTCCTGAATTCCTTCCCTGAAGTTCAACGTATACGTTGTGCTATCAGCAAATGGTTCATTAAAGGTCATTATGAACAGGTTTTTTTTAATCGTGTTCTCGTACTTGCCTGAAATGATTGGTGTTATAATTAGTTGGTCCTTTAGTTTGTCAGCCTTAATCCTCTCGTCAAATTCAAGAAAAATAGTTTTATCCTTGAAATTTGTCGATTGAGGTGGAGGTATGGAGTTTACCATAGACGGAGGAATTGTGTCTTTTGGTCCGCCTGTAGGCGCTGTAATGCTTGCACAACGAGCAAGTATGGATAGAAGAAGTATGGTTAATGATGAATAAATAAGATACCTTAACATTTGGAGCATATATAAATTAAGCTGCTGTAATTACCCGTTTTACTTCCATAAAGGTTTGATTTATAGCCAGTTAATATTGATTTTAAATAATTGTATTTGCCAGTTTTATACTTTTCACTCAACAGGCTGATATAAAAAGCATCAAGTTTCATTGGTATAACATCATCGAGCTTAAGACCATTTTTTGACATCAAATAATTCATGCTGTTTCTGGAAAAGTGATATAGATGTCTTGGTACGTCATAAGCAGCCCAGTAACGGTTATAATATTTGGCATCGTAGCTCTCATGATTAGGTAACGCGAAAATGATCTTTCCATTATTACTAACAAGATTTCTTAAGTTGGCGATGGTTTCGTGCAGGTCAGGAATATGTTCAAGCACGTGCCATAGGGTGATTATGGAAAAAAGACCCCTATTCGTCAACTCCTCAACTTTACTGAAAATATTCTGATTCAATTTTTTTTCAGCAATTTTTCTAGCATCATCAGATGGTTCAAAACCAACAGTTGACCAACCCTTGTTTTTACAAGCACTAAGGAAATCGCCATTACCACATCCAAAATCAAGAATTGTATGATTATGATGATAGCCATTAATAATTTTTAGTTTAGATGCAATGGAAAATTTTCTTGCGACCATATAGGCATGATCAGTCACTGATTTGGGTTTTGCCTTGTGCGATACATAATTTTCAGATTTGTAGTACCGTCCAATTTCAGAGGAATCTGGCTGGGGATTAGTAATTAATAATTTGCAGTTATTGCACTCACTAATAGAATATAGTTCATTGGTTAAAAAATAGTCCTTGGTTTCAATAAGATCTTTTAGATTTGAACCAAAACAGGAAGGACAATTAATAATTTTTTCCACTTTGTCATCTACCAAGATAAACCATTAAGACTGATATATCAGCTGGTGTAACACCACTGATGCGAGATGCCTGGCCAATAGACCGTGGTTTTGTTTTAATTAGTTTTTCTTTCGCTTCTTTGGAGAGCGCTTTTAGTTGTGTATAATCAAAATCTTCCCTGATCCTTAAATTTTCCAAGGTTTCAACCTTTTCAGCGAGTTTTTGTTCCTTATCTATATAGTTAGCGTAGGTTGTATTGATTTCTACTTGTTCAACGACTTCTGGATCGAATGAATTAATCAAGTTTTGTAATTCCAAATTAATAGTTTTCAGCGATTCCATATTTAATTCCGGCCTTTGTAACAACTGATAAAAACTTTTACTCTCTTTGATTGTGGTTGAATTCTGCGCAGATAGAAAAGTGTTAATTTGGTCTGGAGTAAAACGTATAGCGTTTAGTTGAGTTGTTAAATTGGAGATACTGGATATTTTATGATTTAAAGCGTCTAGTCTTTCTTCAGAAGCAAGATGGATATCATACCCGATTCCTGTTAATCTAAGGTCAGCATTATCTTGTCTTAGCAATATTCTGTATTCGGCTCTGGAGGTGAACATCCTGTACGGTTCTTCTGTACCTTTAGTAATAAGATCATCGATGAGTACACCTATGTATGCTTGGTTTCTATTTAGTACAATTGATTCTAATTGGTTTATTTTTCGGTGAGCGTTTATTCCTGCCATTAGGCCTTGACAAGCAGCTTCTTCATATCCTGTGGTGCCATTTATTTGGCCAGCAAAGTAGAGGTTTTCTATTAGTTTGGTTTCAAGCGTTAGTTGTAGCTGAGTTGGTGGAAAATAATCGTATTCAATTGCATATCCAGGCCTGAACATTTTTATATTTTCAAATCCATGGATTTGCCTTAATGCCTTTTGTTGTACGTCTTCGGGTAATGAGGTTGAAAAACCATTAACATAGACTTCTATTGTATTCCAACCTTCAGGCTCAACAAAAATCTGATGTCTATCTCTTTCCGAGAATCTGTTTATTTTGTCTTCTACCGAAGGACAATAACGTGGTCCTATACCCTGAATTCTACCGGTAAATAGTGGTGATTTTTCAAAACCCGTTTTAAGAGTCTCATGGACATCAGGATTTGTATAGGTTATATAGCAACTTCGTTGTTCTTTGAGTGGTTCTGATTTCAAAAATGAAAATTTGCCAGGTGTTTCATCACCTTTTTGTTCTTCAAGAATTGAATAGTTGATTGAACGACCATCTACACGTGGTGGTGTTCCTGTTTTCATCCGACCTGATTGAAAACCTAAAGAAACCAATTGTTCAGTAATACCAGTTGATGCTTTTTCAGCTGTGCGACCGCCACCGATTTTTTTCTCTCCTACATGAATTAATCCATTGAGAAATGTGCCATTGGTAAGTATTACTGATTTAGAATGAATAACGATTCCAAGTGAAGTTTTTACACCTTGAATTTTGTTATCCTGTACTATTAATTCGGATACCATATCTTGCCGGAAGTCAATGTTTTTGTTTTGTTCTAAAGACTCCCTCCAAAACTGGGAAAACAAAAATCTATCATTTTGAGTTCTTGGGCTCCAAACTGCCGGGCCTTTTGATTTGTTCAGCATTCTGAACTGTATCATGGATTTGTCCGATACAATTCCCGATAACCCACCCAAGGCATCAATTTCCCTTACTATTTGACCCTTGGCAATGCCACCCATGGCGGGGTTGCATGACATCTGACCAATGGTCATCATGTTCATGGTGATAAAAAGTACCTTGGAACCCATTGTTGCAGCAGCATGTGCGGCTTCACAACCAGCATGACCAGCACCTACAACTATAATATCGTAATCAGGAATCATAATAAGAGAGAGATGTTCCACGTGAAGCAAGTTATGGATCTAACATTTTGTTTCACGTGGAACTAAATAAGCTCACACACTAAAATTGAGTGAGCAAAACTAAATAATGATTTTCAGAATTCCTCATGCGTTTTTTATCGCTTTCGTTTTTATCATCTAATCCGACAAGATGCAATAGTCCATGGACAATTACTCTATGTAATTCTTCCGTAAACGAAACGTTAAATCTAAGTGCATTTTCTCGAACCCTTTCAATACTGATGAATATATCAGCCTCCAACGATTTTTCTAATGTGGACTGATTGAAAGTGATAATATCAGTAAGCGTATTGTGATGAAGGTGCTTTTTATTCAAATCCAATAATAAAGAGTCTGAAGTAAAAACATAGTTAAGTGAAACAATACTTGCGCTATACTCATGAGCCACCAATGTTAACCACCTTCTTATTTTCCTTTTACCTAAAAGATTGAATCTGATGCCTTCAGTGAAAAAATTGATTTTTGCCATTTCAGCTCATGTAGAATGAGAGCTGAACCATACTCCCATTATTTTTAAATGAAACCTCATCGGAAAGGTGTTTCATTAAAAATATTCCTCTTCCTGAAGGTTTGTCTATATTTTCGGGCGAGGTGGGGTCTGGTAGATTCTGAAAATCAAAACCGTTTCCTTCGTCAATAATGGTGAAATTTATAATATTTTGGTTTAGAGATAGACTTAGAGTGACGTTTTTACTCTTATCACTTTTGTTCCCGTGCATAATTGCATTGTTAACTGATTCTGTTACAGCAATCATAATATTTCCATATATGTCATCATCAAGCCGGAATTTCTCCTTTGCATTATCAATGAAGCTTTCAATAATCCTGATATTTTCAGTTATAGAGGGAATAACTATCTTGATGGTATCCATTTTTTTATTCTATGCGCTTAAAATACTGATTTACTTCTTTTTTGTAGTATGGATTAAGTCTCGGCGGTATTGTTTTTAATAATTCAATTTCTTTTTCCTTCTCTTTAAAGTAATCTTCGAATACCAAAGGAATTGTTCGTTTTATTTCCCCAGCCCTCTCTCCTTCTCTTTCTTCATCTAATTCTCGTTCCCGTTGTGCATTTTCTGCTTCAAGCAATCGGGTCATTATGTCTTTTTGCCGCTGTATGAGCTGATCGGTTAATTGTTTATTTACCAGGTCCAATTCGTTTTGTTCCATCTTTTCTCTTAATTCATCGAGCTTTTCTCCAGAGCCGTTCTCTCCCATTTCTTCTTCAAGATCTGATAACATTTGTCTAATCATTTCTTGCTCTGCTGCCATTTTGGCCAATTCTTCCGATAGTTGGCGGCCACTCTTTCCACTTTTTTTAAGCTGTTCAATTTTATCAGACAACTGCTGTTGGAGTTCTGACATACTTGGTGATCTGACGTTTTGAGGTTGACCTCCACCGCTGCCCATTGCATTCATCATTTGCGACAATACATCATCAAGCATCAGCGCAAGGTCATTTACGGTTGCCATGGCAAATTGTTGCCCTGACAAGGCATCACCTTTTTTCCTTTCTTTCATTGCCTCAACAGACTCATCAAAATATCTATTCATCTCATCCACCTTACGAGTCACTATCGACTGTATCCTGAAGTCTTGTTTGGAAAGAGATATCAGGCTGTCCTGAATCACCAGGGCATCTTCTTTTATTTTTAGTTGCGCTTGAGATAATTCAATAAACCTCGGATCACTTTGGTTTACTTCCCGAAATTTATCCATTATTGATTCCTGCTGAAAAGATAGTTTAATAAGGTTATCTAAAATATCCCGCAACTGGCCCATGTTCATTTGCATAGTGGATTGCATCATCTGGTTTTGCATGTTTTGTAGTTTTTCAGACAACTTTTTCAGAGCATCGCTCGCGCCTTGCTGGGTTTTACCAGCGTTCTTATTTTTTTCTTGATTTAGTTGCTCGATTGCTTCCTTTTGAAGCTTTTCAATTGATTTCATTTCCGGAGTCATATCTTCCATTGGGGAAGGATGTTCGAGTTGTTGGTTCATTTCCTGCATCTCCTTTAAATCCTCTTTCAACTCTTCAAACTCCTTATTGATATCTTCCTGCTCACTAATTTTTGATTCCTGAGGTATAGATTTCTCATCAGAATTTTGAGCAGCTTTTTCCTGTTTCTTCTCCAGGCTTTGTGAAGACTGTATATTAACTTCTAGCTTCATCTCAAACTTCATCTTTTTGAATAATTCCAAAGTCCGCTCCAGTTCCTTTTCAAGATTTTCTTCCTTGAAACTCAACTTCTCAAGAATACTCTTCAAATTTTCTGGATTTTTTTGTTCGTCCAAGAGTTTTTGTAGCTCTTCATAAAGTTTTTTAGTTTCATCATCCAGCAACTCATCGATAAGCTTTTGTAGCTGTTCGAGTTTTTCTTTTATGGTAGGATTCACTTCTTTTTCGAATTGTTCCCTACGCTGATTATCCGTCTGGAAATTCTCTTGTAATTCCTTTATAACCTTTTCTAAAGTCTCCTTTCGCTTAATTAATTCTTCAATTTGTTTTTTGTCCTGCCAATTAAGCTCTTTTTTACCCTTGAATTTGTTTTCTATTTCCTTGAGTTCCTCGTTCAGTTTTTTACTATCTTCAACGATCTTATTTAATTGATTTTCAGCTTTTTGAGATGATATCTCCAGATTTTTTTGAATGGTTTCATTACTTGGTACTTTGAATTTGTACACCGGGGTTTTGGTGGATTTTAACCCATGAATCTCATCGTTGTCTGTAATTTGGAGGTAGTACTCGATAGTTTCACCACCCATAAGATCGAAAGCAGATAAATCCCATTGATAATAAAAGGATTGATTGTTTTTAGATTGATCGATGGGTATTGGCGAATTTTTAAATTCCGAAGGCGCTGTTTCGTCATAACCTTTATAGTACAAATCAAATTTTGAAAGGCCATAATCGTCTGTAACAATGCCACCGAATACGATATATTTATACAATAAAGTATCTAGTATTTGCTCGAGTGTTATTTCTGGAAATTCATCTGGAATAATCTGGACATTGTATTGAATGGCCTCCTTGTTTTCACTGTATTTGTTTTTAAGTTCGATGGAATAATTGACGGGAGTATTCAGCGTTTTTTCGAATGTATATATCTGATTATCAACCGATCTGAAAATTTTATTGTCCTTAGTATCATTAAAAATTACCGCAATTTCTTCAGTATCAGTGGTTTTAATCAGCCAGGTGGCTTTTGTACCTTCAGGTACCCTGAAATCGCCTGTGTTCTCAAGTCGATCTGGTGGTTTATTGAGATATTTGGGGTAATTGAGTTGAATAGAAAATTCTTTTAAGTTTGGCCTGTTGACCACTTCAATTTCATAGTTTTCAGATCTGTATCCAGCTGCTTCAAAGGAAATTAACGTCGATTGCTGCATTTTTCCAAAAAGATGGTAGAAACCGTTGGCACCACTTGGCTTCATCTGAATTTTCCGGTTATCGACCAGTATATATACCGACTCAGGAATTTGATTTCCCGAAGTCTCAAGTTCTAAAGTAAAATCCTCGTTTTTGAAAGCGATGAGACTTTTGTTCACCACATTGATTGAAAAGGGCATTTGAGGCGAAAAGTCTTGTCGGAAGTGAATGATCCTGGTTGTTGGTTCGGTAATGATGGATGGGAAAAACACACTAATACCAAGCACAACTACAAATGGAGTGATCAGGTATTTAAGGTATCTCACATTTTCACGAAAATCTATTACAGATTCGAAAGCATAGGGATTAATGTGAATTGCTTTTTGATCAATTGCTGCCGAAAGAAGTAACGAGTGATTAGTCTGCTTATTAAGTTGGACGAGATTTAAAAGTTTATCACCAATTGCAGGAAGGACGTTACCGATATTCAGAGCTGCTTTTTCATCACTTATCTGTTTTCGCTGAACGAAAAGTGGTAGTATATGAATGAGTAACCATTTGTAGAACACAAACAAGCACAACAGAATATACCCGAAAAACAGAATCGATCTGATGAGTTGACCAGACTGAATTTTATACTCGATGAAATTAATAAATAAGTAGGCTGAAAGAATGATAGTGGCGGCAATGATAGATCCCCTCAGTATGAGGTTAAGATAATACCGTCGCTTGTATTGTTTGAGTCTTTTAGATAAATCTGTTTTCACGCGATGCTTAGAGTGTATCCGCCTGTTCGAAATATACCTTGCCTAAATCCCTGTATTGCAACGCGTTGTTTGGAAAATTTTTAACATATGACTTTACCAACCGATAACCTTCATCGTACCATAGGACTATAATCGGAGCATCGTCCATAAGTTGTCGTTCTGCTTTATTGAAAAGCATATTTGCGTCATCAATTGATTTTGCAGAAAGCGCCTGATCATAATATGAATCAAATTTTGGACTAACATAGCGTGCAACATTGGGATAGGACGCACTTTCTAACGAATTTGGTACGTCTTTCGATGTAAAAATCCAAAGGAAATTTTCGGCACTTGGAAAATCAGCAACCCAGGCAGCTCTTAACATGTTAAAATCGCCCCTGTAACTCTTTTCAAGAAGCTGTGCAAATGGAAGAATTTGCAGATTTATTTCTATATTCAAATGATCCTTTAATTGTTTTTTTATCTCTACTGCTACGTTCGTATTTCTGTCGCCTTCGGCATTGAGCAAGAATTCAAGATCTGGAAAACCATTACCATTTGGGTATCCGGCCTTATTAAGGTAATATCTGGCCGAATCTATGTTCAGCGAGTATCCCTGTATGTTTTCGATGGAATAATTGTTGAATACTGGTGGAGTGATGCCATGTATTCCTGGTGCAAATCCTTCACCATTGAGTACGAAATCAAGAATTTTGGTTCGATCGATGGCGAAACTGAATGCCTTCCTGACATTGATATTGGTAAAAACACCCTTTTGATTATTCAAAACCAGAAACTGCGTCATCATTTCCGGAGAACGCTGCAATTGAAATTGGCTATATTCCCCATTGGCACCCGGCATTGTTTCTTCCAGAATTTCAATGATATATTCCGTAGGCAAACGATAAATCATGTCCAGATTGCCTTTTTTGAATTCAAACAGCTCGGTTTTTTTATCCTTAATAAATTGTATGCTAACGGCATCAAGATATGGCAGTTGATTCCCTGAATCATCCTTAAGATAATATTTTTCGTTTCTCTTGAGAATTATAGAGATATCTTCTACAACGTCAGTGTTGCTAAGTGTAAAAGGTCCTGTTCCAACGGCATTGATCCGCATATCAAGGCCATATTTTTCTTCTGCTTCTTTTGGATAAATGAAACAGGCCGGACGGGCAAGATTCACCGTGAAAAGTGAATTTGGTCTCAACAATTCCAATTCAATGGTAAAATCATCAACTACTCTGATTCCTTCCACATCAAAAGAAGGCGTATTGTTACCCGATGTGGCTTCGTAGTACTTGTCTGCCCCTTTTAGTACTCCCTTAAAAATCGAAAAATGCTGATTGCTTAAACTCTTTGTGCAGAGTTTGGTGAAGCAGTATTTCACATCCATGGCATTCATTTCTCTACCTTTGCCATCCGCGAAACAAGGATTATCGTGGAAAAATACGCCTTTTTTAATATGAAATGTGTACTTAAGTCCGGATACATCTACAGTAAAATTATCAACAAGACCATTAGTCACTTCAAGGGTTTGCGGGTCAAACTTGAAAAGGCCCTCGTAAATTTGTGATGCAACGCGGTAAGAAAATGCATCCGTGATATTGTGTGGAAACAGGTTTTTGATGTATTCTGTTTCATTGATCCTGAAAACCCCGCCATAGAATTTACCTCCTTTGGCTTGTCGAAAATTAGCACGATCTGATCCTGATGAATTGTCGCTATTGCAGGAATAACAAAAAAAGCAAATGCTTATGATGATGAGAATCCGCATGACGTCTTTCATATTTTTATTATGATTATTTGTCGCATCATTGGTATATCAGTAAATCCAATTTATTCTTCTTAGGCCGAAATCCTATCCGCTATCAAATTTAAAGGAACTAACGGTATAATCTGTTTATTTAACTAAAATCATTGGTCCAAGTATTAGCTTAAACAAGTGCTTTAAACTAAAAAAGGATTAAAACTCCAGTAACTTTTCTTCTTCAAAATAGTCCATCACATGGAGTTTGAGCAGTTTTTCCTGCTCGATTACATCAAAGTACGGCACTTTTTTCTTAGACTTCCAATGTGGCCACCCTGCTTCGTCAAGACCTTCCAATTCATAGTATCCTGAACTACTCAAAACACGGCAGATTGCAATGTGCATCAGATCTTGCTTTTCCTCCTTGGTAAATTTCCGTACGCCTTTTCCGAGTTCCTGTACACCTATAAGAAAGAGGACTGCTTTCAGATCGGATGGTTTTTTTCCGATGGCAATTCTTAACTTTTGCATCAGTCTTTCCCACTTACGCTCCTGTTCAAAATCACGTGATATCAACTCTAAGGCCATATTCGGTATATGTTGTTGATTAGAACTAACTTTATTATATTGATTTACAAATATATATGTTGGAAGTTCAATAAGTAATTGAGGACGCACTAAATGAAGCTTATAATCGACATCCTTGATCTGATATATCCGCACTTTTGTTGTACATGTGGTAAAAGGATAACAAAAGAAGATGAACTGATTTGTTTTGGTTGTCGGTCCGAATTACCAAAGGTGAAATTTTCAGATCCAGCTAATAATGAGCTTACTGACCGTTTTCTTGGCAAATATTCGCTGAAATTTGGAATTTCCTATCTGTATTTTTTCAAATCAGGTATTACACAGACGCTAATGCACAAATTCAAATATCAAAATAAACCAGAGCTTGGAGTTATGATTGGCAGGTATCTCGGATATGAAATTACTAGGGTGGGTTTTTCTGACGGTATCGATATGATTATTCCAGTTCCGATACATCGGAAGAAACTCAGAAAAAGAGGCTACAACCAAAGTCAAAAATTTGGTTCAGGGTTGTCGGAGGCAACCAAAATTCCAATGCAGATTGATTTGGTAATCCGAACAATCCATAGTGAAAGTCAAACGCATAAATCAAAAGAGGAACGAGAACGAAATGTTTCTGATGTCTTCCAACTAACGGATCAAAAGCGAGTTGTTGGAAAATCCATTCTATTGGTGGATGACGTTATTACTACCGGAGCCACCTTGGAGGCGTGTGGGATATTGCTTTTAAATGCCGGCTGCAAAGAACTCAGCATTGCTACCATGGCTATCGCCAAATAAAAAAAAGCCCCGACTGGCGGGGCTTTTTTATTCTCTTTGTAACAATATCTTTTATTGATTGCTTCCTGCGCGAATCATAGCGCAACGGAAACCAATAGTTGCTGTGGATGAATCTTGTTCCAAAAATCTTCTGGTTCCTGGCGATAACCAATAGGCCATGTCTGCCCATGAGCCGCCTTTATATACCCTGGATTTATCGGAAATCAATGAGTTGAAATACTGGTAATCGTATCCTATAGCCGGGTCATCCATGTTCGGGTCGGCAGTTGATCTGCCAACAAGATCATCCTGACTTCTCCTTACCGGGTTCAAGTCATTCATATCCTGAAAAGACAGCGGACGATATACATCAAAAACCCACTCATTCACATTTCCGGCCATATTATAAAGTCCAAAGTCGTTTGGGGGATATTCATATATATATTGTGTAATCATTGCTCCATCATTAAGTTTACCAGCAATACCAGCATAGTCACCGCGACCTCGTTTAAAGTTAGCTAGCATGTAACCCATAGTTTTTCCGTAAGGATTGCGGAGTGCATGTCCATCCCAAGGATAAAGGCGCTTGTGTGTTTGGTTTTCATCCAACCATTGTGTGCCAATGAGTGCCTGTGCTGCATATTCCCACTCTGCTTCTGATGGAAGGCGATAATTTGGTAAAACTACCCCTGATTCCAGTGGAATCCGGCCTCCTGTGCTTTCTGCGGGAATATCTTCTAAACCTGCTTCTTCGGCCAGTTTCATATTTACAACGGCGGTTCTCCATTCACTGTAGTCAACAGCTTGTTTCCAGCTCACCCCCACAACAGGGAAATATCTGAAACCAGGATAACGCAGGTAATGATCAACGTAAGGATCGTTATATGCAAGGTCTCGCGCCCAAACCACGGTATCGGGAAGTGCTGATTCATAAAATTCCTGTGAGGAGTCTAGTTTTACATAGTGTAGGTATTCCAACCAATGGATATTAGCCACTTCTGTTTCATCCATATAAAAGGAGGCTACAGTAACTGTACGCTCCACGTTATCACGTGAATTGAAGATATCCTCCTCATACGAACCTAGTACAGTCCTTCCACCTTCAATGAAAACAAGGTTAGGACCTTCAGGTTGACCCCGGAAATCCAAAACCTGGAAACCTTCATCGGCATTGTATTCAAGACCAGTTGCTGTACTAATATTTCCGGGCTGGGTGGCTGTTGGGTTACTTCCTGACTTGCATGAGCCAAGCAATACCAATGCAGCAAGAAACAGCGGGCTTGTGTAAACTAACTTTACAAAATTTTTCATAACCTGTTTAATTATCAATTTATTCTGCTATACCATTCATGTGTTTATAGCAACGTAAACACAAAATTAATTCATTCAAAACCAATTATAAAATCAGCGGTACTCTTTTATTGCATTAAAGATGGCGATTTAGCCAATATTCAGCACTTTCAGCCGCTTATTTTTCACGGTATAATGTTAGATGCTTCTACTTTTAAAATAAATTGAATTTCGAATCATTTATTGCATGGGTAATGATTTTAATTTCAGAATCTCCAGGAACACCATTTCCACATTGTTTACGGTTTCTATACCCTCGACCATGAAAATAACCCTGGTTTTACCATCCTTAATCTTGCTGATAGAAGGATAACGCTTTACATAATCTAATATTCCACTAAACTGGGCAGAATTATAGTACGTCGCATTATCGGAATTGAGCAAGTAGGCTTTTAGATTCTGACTTTTTATCACAAGTTTTTCAATACCCAACCGTTCAGCCATCCAACGGATTTTCACCATTAATACAAGGTCGAGCACTTCCTTGGGCATTGGGCCAAACTTATCTTCCAGTGCGCTGATGAACTCTTTCAGTTTTTCTTCGGTATCGATGTTGTCGAGATCATTATACACACGGAGCCTCTCAGAAATATTGGTGATGTAGGTATCGGGAATAAGCATTTCGAAGTCAGTGTCGATGAGACAGTCGGTGGTGAATAGCTTTTCAACATCCACCAGGTCTTTTTTAAACAGATCCTTAAATTCTGTTTCCTTTAGCTCCTGTACGGCTTCATCGAGTATTTTATGATAGGTGTCAAATCCAAGGTCATTTATAAAACCACTTTGTTCAGCCCCAAGTAAATTGCCTGCGCCCCGAATGTCAAGATCTCTCATGGCTACCTTGAATCCATCGCCCAAATGAGAAAACTCCTCAAGTGTTTTCAAACGCTTTCTTGCTTCCTGCGTCAAGCTTATTACCGGAGGTGATAGTAAATAACAAAATGCCTTTTTGTTAGATCGACCAACACGACCGCGCATTTGGTGAAGATCCGATAAACCAAACATGTGGGCTTGGTTTATAATAATGGTGTTAGCATTAGGGATATCAAGACCAGATTCAATAATATTTGTTGACACTAAAACATCAGCATGACCTTCAATGAATCTTATCATTACGTTTTCAAGCTTATGCCCCTCCATCTGTCCGTGTGCTACTAAAATTTTCGCATCAGGAACGAGCTTTTTTATAAGGCTTGCTACCTGCTCAATGTCTTTTATCTTATTATGAACGAAAAAGACCTGTCCTCCACGTTGAATTTCATGCCTGATGGCATCACGCACAATGATCTCACTAAACGTGTGAATTTCTGTGGTTACCGGCTGACGGTTTGGTGGTGGTGTGGCAATAACGCTGAGATCCCTGGCTCCCATGAGGGAAAAGTGAAGTGTACGCGGAATCGGTGTTGCAGTAAGAGTAAGCACATCAATATTGATGCGCATGGTTTTCAATTTCTCTTTAACTGTCACGCCAAATTTTTGTTCTTCATCGACAATTAACAGCCCAAGATCTTTGAATACCACGTCCTTGTTTACAATCCTGTGCGTTCCGATGAGAATGTTGATTTTACCTTCGGCAGTTTCCTTGATGATATGATGAATATCCTTCGTTGATTTGAACCTGTTGATGTACTCGACAGTTACGGGAAATTCCTTCAACCGTTCACTGAAGGTTCGGTAATGTTGCATTGCAAGAATGGTGGTTGGCACCAATACTGCCACCTGTTTGGCATCAGAAATACTTTTAAAAGCCGCGCGTATGGCAACTTCCGTCTTTCCAAAACCCACATCGCCACAGATGAGGCGATCCATAGGATGAGGTTCTTCCATGTCACGCTTCACATCTTCTGTGGCGGTTGCCTGGTCCGGTGTGTCCTCATATATAAATGAACTTTCTAATTCCGCCTGCAGATAGGTGTCTTTCGAGAATGCGAATCCAAGATTGGCTTTTCGCTTGGCATATAGCAGGATAAGGTCTTTGGCTATGTCTTTAACCTTGCTCTTAACACGCTTTTTCTTATTCTCCCAATCCGGTGAGCCTAACTTGCTCATGACCGGCGGAGTGCCTTCCCTCCCCGAATATTTGGAGATTTTATGGAGTGAATAAATACTCACATAGAGCAGGTCATCATCGCGATAAATGAGCCGGAGTGCTTCCTGCTGATTGCCATTGACTTCAATTTTGTCCAACCCGGCAAAACGCCCGATACCATGGTCGATATGCGTCACATAGTCTCCCGGTTGCAGGGATTTTATTTCATTCAGCGTTAAGGCCTTGGATTTTGAGTATTTTTCCCTGGATTTGAATTTATGATATCTTTCAAAAAGCTGGTGATCAGTATAACAAGTGATTCGGTTTTCAAAATCGATAAAACCATTCCGCAAGGGAATATTCAGCTCATCAAATCGTATGTCCGCATTGATTTCATCGAAAATCGACCTCAGTCGCTCGACCTGACTGAATGAGTCGGAGGCGATAAATACCTCATGGTTTTTTGATACTTTTTCCTCAAGGTCAGCAGCAATAAAGTCGAAATTCTTGTTGAAGGATGGCTGTGGCTGCGAATTATAGCTGAAAGAGATGGAGTCGTTGTAGAATTTGCGAGAACCGAACTGGATCACATCAAAACTGTGTAAGTCCGACAAAAAAGACACACCATTTTCAAAAAGCTTCTCAGGTTCAAGGATCACTTTGGTATTATTGCTTTGCCGGAGCAACTCCTGAAAGCGTTCTGTGGCATTTTCAAAATATTTATCGATTGTGTTGGTAGTCAGTTGCAGATCTTTGAACCAGAGCTTTGTACCTTTCGGTATAAAATCCAGAAAGGATTGCTTTGTGTCATCTATAATGACGGTCTGAAGATTGGGAATAATACTGATGGATTTTAACTGCTTTTTTGAAAGTTGAGTCTCCGGATCAAATGTTCGGATACTTTCGATTTCATCACCAAACAACTCTATTCTGTAAGGCAATTCGTTGGCAAAGGAAAAAACATCCAGGATACCGCCCCGCATGGCAAATTGACCTGCCTCATAGACGAAGTCTTCCTTTTCAAACTCAAAATCTACTAAGTCATTGAATAGTTGATTAATATTGACAACAGAGCCCACATCCAGGTGGATTGTATATTTCTTCAGCGCTTTCCGGCTTACTACTTTTTCAAACAATGCATCCGGATAGCTGACAATGATTTCACCTTTTTCTGTCTGTTCGGTGAGACGGGCAATCAGTTCCGTACGTTGCAGGATATTGGCGTTTTCTGTTTCTTCAAATTCATAAGGACGTTTGTAGGAAGCAGGAAAAAAATGAACTTCCCTGTTGCCCATAAGGTTGTGCAGATCATTTTGGAAATACGCCGCCTCTTCCCTATCGTGCAGGATAAACAAATGACTCTGGTTTACATTCTGACAGGCAACTACTGAACCAATGATAGCATCCAGACTTCCGGAAAGTCCTTTCAAGTGGACACGCACCCCGGCGTTTGGCTTAAGGATTTCGCTCAGCGAACCGGCAATTATATCTTTTTGGTAAACCTGGAGGAACTCTTTGACTTTCAACGCTGGATTTTTAAGAGGCCAAAATTACGACAGATGCGCAGATACCGCGAAAATAAAAAAGAAATTATCCATTACTTTTAGTTATGGCTATAGCTACTGTTTTCATCGTATAGAAAATAGTTGCCATGTATTTCAACCAAGACAGTAAAAATGTATTGATTTGAGAAAATGAAGTCTTTCAAACAAAAATCGATTCTCAATTCCATTCGACCAGCGTTGGTAGAAATGGAACATATGCATCCTTATCGGATGATAATGTACCTGGTGATTACTGTTTTTTGCCTTATTTATGCTTCCATTTCCTTTTTCTTTATCAGGCATCTAGCTCTGGAGTTGGAAGGAAGCTATCAGTTTGAACTCCCGGATTCCTTCGTTATCAGTACAATTTTTCTGGTAGCAACAGCACATTTTGCCTCGCATATTGTACCGGCGTATGAACGGGAAGACATTTCGGGAATCAGACGCTTCCTGAGTGTTCTTATGGTCACGGGACTTGTATTTATCATCACTCAGACCGTTGCCTGGCTTGAAATCATAAAAAGTGATGTTGAAAATGTGTCCAATGATATAGCGACGTATCTACTGGTATTCAGCGCCATTCATTTTGTGCAAATAGCTGCGGGTGTTATCATGGCCTTACTCACGTTTTACGAATACCTGCTCGTAGAAAATGATCCCGTGAAAATGCTCATCATAACCACTAACCCCTACGAAAAGGCCAAACTTCTGGTATTTCAGGCCTATTGGAAATTTCTGGTTTTTTCCTGGCTGGCAATATTCATTATGATGCTCGTGGTACTCTGATCAGTTGGAGTATTTCTTGAAAATCTTCTCCATCTCATCAATGTGCATGATGTATGCAGGATTGCGGATGGTTTTTCGTAACACTTCGGTAATGGCGTTGTAGTTCAAGCCCATGCGCACACCGAGTTCTACACAAAAAGAAACCTCTTCCTTGTATATAAGTTTATCAATACCCATGAGAATGATGACGCGATGAAATTGCTCAATTACCTTCGATTCATGTCTCGGAGGTGAGAAAGAAATCATTGTTTTTCCATCCCTTATCTTTTCTACTTCTGATTTTTCAATGCCCATTCTAGCTGCTACCGAATTGATGAAATTCATCTCCATATGACTCGCGTCGCCATCGATTTGCGATAGTTTTATCAGGTCATTGAGATGACTAAGCTTCTCCTGGTAAATAGGCTCCATACTACTATGTATTACAGGTTATGATTTAACAGGTATAAAAGTAATTAAATTTATCAGATCGCAAAAAACGTTTAAATAACCGAAATTTACACAGATGCTTTAGTATGTTTAATTAGAGAAAACCCATGAAATCAGCTGAATACTGGATCACCACACTGGGGTTGAAAAGCCATCAGGAAGGAGGATATTTCAAAGAAGCCTACCGGTCCGTTGAATCGTATGGTAATTCAGGCGGCCTACCTTCTCGCTATGAAAATGAACGCAGTTTCGGTACAGCGATATATTTTTTATTGAAGGAGAATGGTTTTTCTGCCTTTCACCGCTTGCAGTCAGATGAGATCTGGCATTTTTATACCGGTTCGCCTTTCGAAATATTCGTGCTAACCAACACTGGAGATTTAGAGCATTTTTTACTTGGTAATAATCCCGAGGCCGGAGAAGTATTTCAACTCACTATTCCACGGGGCCACTGGTTTGCTGCCCGATTGGTGGATCAAACGAGTTATGGGCTTGCGGGCTGTACTGTAGCTCCTGGTTTTCAATTCGACGATTTTGAATTGGCAGAAAGAAAAAAGCTGGTTGCGGAGTTTCCTCAACACAACCAGCTTATTACTGAATTGACCTATTGAATTTTACAAAGCGCCAGTTACCTTGAACACCCATGCATAGTTACAAGGGTTTGTTGCCGGCGTCACAATTGGTGGAGTTATGGAAAGCTTGCCGCCGCTGGCTTTCGCTGACACTTTTCCATTGAATCCAAGCATAGTCACACTGCCTGTTTTTACACCATTTACTACTACGGGTTTTGTTGGGAATTTGGTACAGATCACGTATAAATCATTTCCCTTCTTTGTATAGAAAACATCTGGCTGTTTGGCGGCATCGGCTTTATCCCAGATTGTCGTGCCATATATTGCATCCCCGTTTACCCGGAGCCAATCACCCACATCTTTCAGTCTCTGTTGCTGAATCACAGGAATCCGCCCATCAGCAGTGGGACCAATGTTCAACAGCAGGTTTCCTCCACGAGCTACCTTATCGACAAGGATGTGGACGAGTTGTTCTGAAGTGGAGTAGCTCTCCAGGTTTTCATTGCGGTTGTATCCAAATGAGCCGCCGATTCCACGACATTCTTCCCATGGGTGGGTCAAGGTTTTAGTCA
>JBGSYX010000077.1:0-7182 GCA_041750735.1 Cyclobacteriaceae bacterium | reverse complement strand
TAAGCGTATTGTTCCAGTTGGCTTATGTGTTTAGTCAACTCATTGTTTGCCAGGAGCAATTGCTTGGTTCGTTCTACTACTTTTGCCTCAAGCTTTTCCCGTATTTGCGATAATTCCTGGTTTTTCTTTTCAATAACCTCTTTCTGGTTTTCCATCAAATCGCGTTGCGCCGCAAGTTCTTCGCTCTGTTGGATCAACTCTTCATTTTGAGAAGTGATTTCTTTTGTCCGCTGTACCACTTCGCGCTCCAGGTTTTCCTTAATGGAACGCTGCAATTGCTCATTGGCAGTCAGTTGTTCAATGAGTTGTACTTGGACTTTTTGCCGACTCAATTCGCTTTCCCTCGATTTTAGCCCAAGCCCAATACTGAAAATGGTGATTTCAAGTATTATGCCTGCTTGAAATATGATGTCAGGGTAAATGGTATGATAAAAAAACAAGTCCAGAATAATACTAGAAAGACCAGAAAGCAATAAAACAAAAGAACCAGCAACGAATATCCGATCGACCCTGTTGCCCTTTACCCAGAGAATATAAATTACCGTCATAATAAATGGCAGTGTGAACAAAATAAAATAGTTGCGTACGTGGATAGCAGTAATAGGATACTCGAGCATTCCCATTATAAAATATACTACTCCAATACCTATTACCAGAACACTGATAACACGATTATTCATTTTGTGCAACTTTGGAAACCGTGTAGCCAGGCTAACAAAATTTTTGAGAAAGATGAGATAATAGATGACAGTAAGAAGAAGAAAACCGCTCTCAGCGATCATACTGGTAATGGGACGTTTCGAAAAAAATTCATTATCCAGGAAGCCATATCGGGATGCTTCAAAATAAACCAGCATTCCGAGGTAGATGGAGTAGTTAAGGTAAGTCTTATCGCGGAGAAAAAAGTAATATACCAGATTGATGAGTCCCAGGATTATCGTGACGCCGAAAAATAATCCAAGCATCAGGTTCATGAATACATCGGCTTCATTTACTGAGAAAAGCCACCAGTCCTTTTGGCCAATAACAAAACCAATTTCTATCTTGTCGGGACCGGAATCCGGATAAAAGAGCAAAACCTCATGAGTTTTTTGTGCTTCCAAAGTCAATTGGACTTTGTTGGTTCTGCGTTTAAAATTGCCAAGTTCATTCTCCGGATAAGGGATATAACGACCGGTTCGTTTCACTGTGGCAGAATGCTCTCCAGCCACACGCATATACACTCCAATCTCCTTGTAACCCTTCACATCTACAACAAACTCCACGGGGCGAACCGATTCATTCTTTAACCAAATGGTTGCCCAAATATTGCTACCGCTGTGAAATTGTCCTGTATTGCGAATAGTAAAAAATTCAGGATGATTCCTGATGTATTCAAGCGTTAGGGAATTACTACTATCGATCCCATAGATCAGTTTGTTTCCAAAGTCCGTCCATCGTGTGTTTTCATTGATCGTGATGGTATCCGCTTGAAAAGCATGAAGATTATTAGCTGCAAGTAAAAAGCTAAGCCTAATAATAAATACGTGAATACTCCTACCACTTTTTGGGGTCATAAAGCACGGACTTTGCTGTTAATTTCCAACTCAATACTAGAGTTTTGACCACTCTTTTATCCACGCTTCCTTCATTAGGTAAGCGCCTGCCATGGATGGATGGACCCCATCTGGACACCAATAAGAAGCAGGGGCTTCATTGAGCGCAGCGTTAAATATCTCTTGGTATGGGATGAACACGGTATCGTACTGCTGCGCTATCGTCCTCACAGCCAACTGGTATTTCGGAAATTCCGGGTACCAGCGATCATCAATGGCTGTTCCGCCTTGCACGGCAAATGGTTCTCCTATGATCAATGTGACATTTGGCAAAGTTTTCTTGGTCCGCTCTAGTAAATTAATAAGGTCTTTCCGGAATGTTTCGGCAGTGCCTTTAAAATTGTTCAGTGTGTGCCAGAAATCATTTACACCAATAAGCAGGCTGATCACATCTGGCTTCAGTTGAAGGCAATCATCCTCCCAGCGATCGCTGAGTTGGTAAACTTTATTACCACTGACTCCCCGGTTGTAGAACTTCCAGCTATTAGTTGGGTTTTGGCCGAGTAAGGATGAAACAATTTGAAAAACATAACCGCGCCCCATACCTGCGGCATCATTCGGATAATAGCTGGCCTTGTCGCGACCTGCATCGGTGATGGAGTCGCCCTGAAAAAGGATGGTTACATCCTGAGGTAAAGAAATTGCTGAAGCCTCTTGCATTGTGCCGGCTACTAACAAGCTGCTTAAACCCATGCTGCTGCTTTTAATAAAGTCCCTTCTGTCGAGTGTCATGATGAAATTCTTTTTGCTGACAATTTGGTTAAAAAAAGTATAAAAACGCCATATACTGCTCTGATTCCTTTGAGGTGATGCATACACACACGTTCATATTCAGTTCTTTTAATTAGTTTTGCGCCCGCATAAACCAATATGAATGGCACTTCAAGAAGAGATTCAACGACGCAAAACCTTTGGAATTATTAGTCACCCTGATGCTGGCAAAACCACACTTACTGAGAAATTGTTGCTTTTTGGCGGCGCCATTCAAACAGCGGGAGCGGTAAAATCCAATAAAATCACCAAACACGCCACTTCCGATTTTATGGAAATTGAAAAACAACGTGGCATTTCAGTTTCTACATCGGTCATGGGTTTTGAATATAAAGGCACCAAAATCAATCTCCTAGATACACCCGGCCACGAAGATTTCGCTGAAGACACATATCGCACCCTGACTGCTGTGGACAGCGTCGTTATGATCATCGACTGTGTAAAAGGGGTAGAAATTCAGACTGAAAAACTTATGGATGTTTGCCGTATGCGCAATACACCCGTGATTGCTTTCATCAACAAACTGGACCGTGAAGGTCGCGATCCTTATGATTTGTTGGATGAAATAGAGAAAAAACTGAACATCAAAGTTCGCCCGTTGAGTTGGCCGATCGGTATGGGTAAAAACTTCCGTGGCGTGTATAGCTTGTATAATAAAAGCCTGATACTATTCACCCCTTCCCGCACGCAGATCGACCGGGACGATTTTATTGAGATCGACATCCAATCACCAGATCTCGGAAGACATATCGGCGAACTAAATGCTTCGCAACTCAGGGAAGATGTGGAAATGGTAGAGGCGATTTATCCGCCATTTGACATAAACGAATACCGTGAAGGTAAACTCGCACCGGTGTTTTTTGGTAGCGCTGTGAATAATTTTGGCGTTCAGGAACTTCTCGATTGCTTCATCGACCTGGCGCCGGGGCCACTCGCCCGCTCCAATGGTGCCCGAATGGTGCTGCCGGAAGAAGACAAATTCAGCGGATTTGTGTTTAAAATCCATGCCAACATCGATCCGCGCCACAGGAACCGCGTCGCGTTTTTACGAGTATGCTCAGGAATGTTTGAGCGAAAAAGGAACTATTACCATGTGAGACAGGATAAAGCCATACGATTTTCCAATGCCACAGCCTTCATGGCTCAAAACAAAGAGACCATCGATGAAGCATTCCCCGGCGACATTGTCGGCCTCTACGACACCGGACACCTGAAAATCGGCGATACACTCACAGAAGGCGAAAAAGACACATTTAAGGGCATTCCGAGTTTTTCACCGGAAATTTTTAAGGAAGTGATAAACATGGATGCCATGAAGAGTAAGCAACTTGAAAAAGGCCTTCTGCACCTGATGGATGAAGGTGTGGCGCAATTATTTACTTATGAGATGGGCGCTAAAAAAGTCGTGGGCACTGTGGGAAATCTTCAGTTTGAGGTGATTCAGCACAGGCTTCAGCACGAATATGGCGCTACCTGCAAATTTGTGCACTTGAATTTATTCAAAGCTTGCTGGATATCCTGTGACAACAGAAAAAAGCTCGATGAATTTATTAAGTCAAAATACCGTCATATATCCAGAGACAAAGACGGGAAATTGGTATTTATGGCTGAAACAAAACAGTGGTTGATGATGGTTCAGGAGAATTTTCCTGAGGTGGGTTTTCATTTTACTTCAGAGTATTAAAAGTGGCTGTTTAACCATTTATCGATAAACAGCCACTTAAAATCTTATTTTCCGGTTTCTATCCTGAAGGGTACTTTTATTTTCTCCCATTTGAGGCATGCAACTGCTGAGTAATCTGCCAAATCCTCAAAGCTGTATTCGAGCCACTCTGTTTGAGGGTTTGCAACCGGAGATACAGTGATAACCAATGCATTATCCGCGGCATTATAAGTATAACTGCCCCAACCGTCAGTTTTCTTATTGAACATCACCTGGAATTCCTTCTCACCGGCTACCATATGAATGGAGTATTTACCGGCAGCCAGCTTCTGACCATTAATCGTCACGTCTTTATTAAATTCAATGGTGGTGTTTTCATCGGCGCCTGCCCGCCAGGGGAATGGATTATTATTAGAATAACTATTTCCCGGATACATACCGTAGGGCACCAGGTCGCCCCAGACTGTGCGGCCTTTAACACCCGGACGGCTATAATTGATGATGATGTCGGTGTCAACGCCGATCTTTTGCGTCACTGAGGCTTTAGGACTTTTTCGTGGCTTGGCATCCTGGGCATTTGACTTTAGGCTCAGGGACAATACTGACAGTAAAGCGAGACTGAACATGAATGCAAATTGAATTTTTTTCATAGGTATGTTATTTATGGTTAAAGGAAAGATCAGTTTGAACATTAACTCTTGTGTGCTTTTTTGGTTTTTCCAGGTGACAATTGAAAATGGAATTGTGACAAAAATTTCAGCCGAAATCCACTTCAATATACAATTTATAGCGGTTCAATGTTGAGAAATTCTTGATAAATTACTATAAAAAGAAGGCTCTCTACTATAACACAAATTCGGTTACCACCTATTAATTCAAGCTGAAAGTTCAAGAAACGGCTATTTTTTAGGCATGATTTAGTGGTATATTTGCACCTTGGGAATAACACAACCGTAAAGATTTGCAGGATCATCAGATAAAAACACTTGCCAACGGGATTAGAATCGTGCACAAGCAAGTGCAAAATTCTAAAATTGCGCATTGCGGCTTTATTTTAGATATCGGCAGCCGCGACGAGAGTCCGCTTCAAAAAGGCCTGGCCCACTTCTGGGAACATATGGCATTTAAAGGCACAGAAAAGCGCAAATCTTACCAGATCATCAACAAACTAGATACTCTCGGCGGTGAACTCAATGCGTACACAACCAAGGAAAACATTTGTTTTTATGCCTCGGTGCTCAATGATCATACTGAAAAGGCCTTTGATATTCTCACTGACATCACATTTCACAGCATTTTTCCTGAAAAGCAAATCGAGAAGGAACGCAACATCATCCTGGAAGAAATGTCGCTTTACCTTGATGCTCCTGAAGATGCTATTCAGGACGAACTCGATGAATTGATCTTTACCGGCCATGCACTTGGCAGCAATATTTTAGGGACAAAGGAAAGCGTGAATTCATTCCGACAGTCGGACTTCTTTTATTTTATAAAATCACATTTAAGCACAGAGCGGCTGATTTTTGCCTCGGTAAGCAGTTTGCCATTTACCAAAGTGCTATATATTGCCGAAAAATTCCTTGCCGACCTATCTCCTTATGAAAGTGGTTATCGGCGCGACACTTTTACCAATTATATCGCTAAAACCAAAATAGACAAAAAGCATATTCAACAGGCTCATTGCGCTATCGGAAATATCGCTTTCAACAACCAGCAACAAGAGCGATATGCTTTTTCGCTGCTCGTTAATTTACTTGGCGGCCCGGCAATGAACTCGCGACTGAACATGCTTCTTCGTGAAAAACATGGATATGTGTATTCTGTCGAGGCCAATTTTTCGGCATTTTATGACACCGGGCTTTTTAGTATTTTCTTTGCAACGGAAAAAAAGCAGCTCTATCGAAGTGTGGACTTGATCCTTAAGGAACTTTCACGAGTAGCAGAAACTCCATTAAGCACTGCGCAATTGCACAAAGCCAAAGTGCAGTATATCGGTCAGATGGCTATGGCAGAAGAAAACCATATGAGCCTGATGCTGATGCTTGGAAAAAGCCTGCTTCTTCATGATCGCATCGAGACTTTTGATGAAGTAGTTACCAAAATCAGGAATATCTCCATTCGCGATGTACAGAAAGTAGCGCAACAGGTTTTCGATAAATCACAGCTCAGTTTTCTGTATTACCTACCAAAGAATTGACGTATGGATATAGTTGACAAGCTAATCGAGCGTTATATCGAACAATTTACGACAGAGCCTGGCGAATTGCTGCAAAAAATTGACCGCGAAACGCAAATTCGGTCAGTTTATCCGCGAATGCTTTCAGGAAAAGTCCAAGGTCGTTTCTTAGCGATGATATCTCGCATGCTCCGTCCAAAATCGGTTTTGGAAATAGGAACTTTCACCGGATATTCAGCGCTTTGCCTTGCGGAAGGACTTGACTCGAATGGTCATATTGATACCATTGAAATCAATGATGAACTTGAAGAAATTATTAGGCAAAATATTTCAAATGCCGGTTTAAACGATAAAATCACCCTGCATATTGGTAATGCCGTGGAATTAGTGCCAACATTTGGCAAAGTGTTTGATTTGATTTTTATTGATGCAGATAAAATAAATTACCCGGTATATTTTGAACTTGGTTTAACAGTTCTGAAAGTTGGCGGTTTCATGATCGCCGATAATGTCCTTTGGAGCGGAAAAGTGTTGGATAGTTTGAATAAAAATAGGGATAAAGACGCGGAAGCTGTCAGGATGTTTAATTATATGGTACATAATGACACTCGTGTTGAAAACGTAATGATACCGCTGAGAGATGGTATGACACTAATTCAGAAAATATGTTGAAACGCATTGTTTTACTGATTGTATGCTTCCGGGCTTTTGATGCATTTCCCGGCCCTACCGTACCGTCAACCATGGAGTTTGCGGGCATCTCTCTTGTTATAAACGAATCGGCTCGTCGACTAATCCAGGAAGACGTGGATGCACTGACGAGAAGCCAAACCTATTTTCTCAAAAAGGTAGAAAAAGCCGCCATATACTTTCCTATCATTGAGCGGGCATTTGCAGAAGAGAATACTCCTGAGGATTTCAAATACCTGATTATTCAGGAAAGCGCCATGATAGCCGATGCAGTATCAGTGTCCAAT
>JBGSYX010000076.1:0-4276 GCA_041750735.1 Cyclobacteriaceae bacterium | reverse complement strand
GTGGTTGGCACTAACTATGGGTTCTTCATTTTTAAAAGGCTTTCTTTCCAAATCATGTAATTATCGACAATAGTCTGGCCCAACGGATTTTCGCCTTCATTAACAAATTTGGCCCCGGTGATCTGATTGTTTTCTCCAATGTTGAGTACTGTGGTGGAGTTATTCCCTCCTCCGACTACTGTATTAATATTGCCGAGTAGTAAAATTTTGTAATTCTCCCCGTAACCTGGCAACCATTCTATATCACTGGTACAAACCAGGTTTGAGAAATTATTACCTAGGATAAGTGAGTTCGTCGTCCGAGGATCAACATAAATTCCAACTTTCGCAGTGCCTTTGAATATATTATTTCTGATGACAGCATCATCGGTCCTCCAGTTCCAAATACCCACCCAAGTTTCACCTTTCAAATCAAACAGGTTTTTCTCGATCAGTACTTGTACAGGATTTTCATTATCCACAAGTCCATAATCCACACGATCGTCTGCAATAGTAATTGCACCCCATGAGTTGTTCAGATGGAATTCATTACGAGAAATTTCATACTGAGCACCTTCACTTGGCTTGTATTCATTAAGAAACCAGTCTGCATTATCTATGTATACACTTCCCATTCCCGTGGTATAAAAATCATTATCCGATATAATAGCGCTCCCACCAATATTTTCCTTAAAAAATAATCCACTCCTTGAACTGACGGGACCGTTTTCGTTAAATACGATCTTTCCCTTTTCCATACTCAGAATGAAAAATGCTTGCTCCATGTCGTGCATAGTACAGTTTGTAACTGTAATATCGGCATTGGAGTACGGCAGATTATTATCCCACCAAAAATCAGGGCCAGCAGCTATACCAGCGCCTAAAATCCATATGTTCGGATCGTCTGGTAGTCCAGACATGCCGGCAAATTCTACATGGTCTACCACAGCCGTTATTTTATGATCTTCCGGAAGGTTGGGTAACTCACTATATGCCCAGTCATGTAATCCCAACAGCGCCCAAAGAATTTCCGCAGGGCTTTCATCGGTCGCAAGATTCAGGAATGACATATTTGTTATCTGTACATTTCCTCTCAGGAACTTCAGAAGCTCAGGCTGCTGATTTGAGTTTAGCATGTCCATGGAAGGCAGGTCGTCCAAGGGCTCAATAATTGTTTTACCCATACCGGCGCCATTAAATGTTCCCACAAATTCCTCAATAAGCATGAAGCTGATATGAAATGTTCCTTCAGTAAGCTGGACTGTCGCCCCAGGGCCGGCGGCTTTGGCGGAAGCAAATGCACTTAGCAGTTCATCGGTATCGTCGAATCCGCTGGGATCCACATGAAAAACTGGGCCGTTACTTTTAAATGCCTTGCTCAATTCATCATCGGGCTGGCCGACCTGTACATCTTCTTGGGTACAGGCAAAGAGCATCATGAGCATAGCGCTCAAGAATAAATAGGTGATCTTTTTCATAGTAAAAATGGGTTGGTTTATGGCGAAATTTCCTGAATTCGCACAAATCCCAATACCACGATTCATTCAGAGTTTGACAGTTTCAGACCAACAGGTCTATTTTCCACTATTTGATAAGCCACAAAAAACCATCCCCTCATTGCTGAAAGGATGGCGGATACTAAAATTATGTGTAAAAGCTGTTTCAATAAATGGCAGTGAAACAGCTTTTTTGTAACAGGTACACCGATAATTTTTGGTCTATTTCGTCATCAAATGTTTTTATCTGAAGATATGCTGCAATTTTTCAGATTTGTTAAACTTGCTGATATCAACAACTTTCCCTCTTTCTGCAGGCCCTTTAATTACGTTGTTCGTACCATAATCTGCAACCGATGTATTCGCAGTTTCACAAATCACTTTATTATTCGATGTCCAATCTGCCAATACAATATCTGCCCATTCGGATTCATAGTTTACGAAATCGTTGAATTTCATGTCCCAACCGGAATCATCCCCCCATAATCCAAAAGCAAAGTCTGACTGGCCGATAATAATGTTTTGAATGGCATTCACGTTGTATGTACAATAGCTGTAAAAAGCTGTTTGATAACCACCTGAAAGTTTGAATAGATTTTTTTGAACCAGCCAGTTAGATTTTTTGGCAGGGTCTCCCAGTCCAATCACATCAACCATTAAAATACCGTCGGGCCAGGCAGAATTATACATACCCGGTTCGCCAACCAGTTCAATCTCATTATTTTGAATCTGAAAATTACAAGCGTCAGGGTGCAAGCCTCCATCCCACTGAGGAGGTATGTTATCCTGGATTATATAAAAACCACTAAAAGCATTAATCTCTGCCATTTTATTGTAGCTGTATTTTACGTTTGCATGTTCACCCGCCATAAACAAGATTCCTACATTTGTATTGGTTATCAGGTTGGCATGATTCGGGCTGCCTCCCACAGTTAAATTTCCGTGTGACAAACCAATTGCATTGACAGCAGTTTCAGCGGTATTAAATTCACAATTCTGAATAATATGCTGGCCACCCAGTGGATAGATTAAATCTTCATCTTCAAAGGTACCACCTCCGCCTCCTATAAGTATACAATTATCAATATTGTAAGGGGTAAATTCTGTTTCACCAACATATCTCCCTTTAAAACTCAGGTTCTGAAATTTAGAATTTGCTGTATAATTCTCAATGGAACTTCCACTTATACGGATGACTGCAGCCAAAAAAGCTACTTCACCTTCGGTCCAAGTGTCAAATGGATAACTGGGATAATCTTCGATTATATCAAAACTGATATCAGACACCATGATATCACCACCCCGGAAATTAAAAAGCATAGGATTGCCTACTACTGTATTTCCTCCGGGGAGGCTGTGCACAATAGTTTTATTTTTCCCGCAACCCATAAAGACTCCACTAAAATCGGTAACTTCAATATTATCAAAGAAAAATTCTCCTTCTGCTAACATTACAACAGCCCCTGGCCCGGCAGCTTTGGCATCGGCAAAGGCTTGTACCAGGTTGTTTGTGTCATCGACGCCGGTGGGATAGACTTTAAAAACAGGTCCAGTGTTTTTACCGGCTTTTCCCTGTTCATCATCAGGCTGGCCAACCTGTACTTCTTCCTGGGTACAGGCAAAGAGCATCATGAGCATAGCGCTCAAAAGGAAATAGGTGATTTTTTTCATAGTAAAAATGGGTTGGTTTATGGCGAAATATCCGGATTAGTTCCAAATCCCAATACCACAAATTATCCAGACTTTGACACTTTTAGACCACGGAAGAGATGAAAGCCGTTGTTTCATTATTTACCACTTGACAATGTATAATCCTCGTGTGGCGCCCTGTTGAAAAACTGGCGATAACATTTGCTGAAATACGAAAGATTATTGAACCCGCACAAGTAGGCCACCGTGCTTATGTCCGCATGCTTATTGGAGAGCAAATCATGGGCTTTTATCAATCTATAGTTGCGGATGTAGGAGTTGGGTGAATGATTTGTCAGTGATTTGAGTTTCCGATAAAGAACCGAATGGCTGAAGCCTGCTTCCCTCGACAGCACGTTTGTTCCAAATTCAGGATCGTTGTATTTTTTTTCAAGGATAGCGTTTAGTCGTTGAATAAATTTTTCATCTGATGTTGGGCCATGAGCTACGGATGATGTACGTGCCCATGCCAGGCTGAATTTTTCGGCGAGCATTTTTCGCTCATTGAGTAGGTTTTTAATTCTGGCAAGCAACATCTCATGGTCAAAGGGTTTTATTACATAATCATCGGCTCCGCAATCATAGCCCATTATCTGATGTTTTTTGCCGGCTTTTGCAGTGAGGATAATCACCGGAATATGCCTTGTACGTTCATCGGCCCTGAGTTTAGAGCATAATTCATAACCATCCATTACAGGCATCATCAGGTCACTGATGATCAGGTCAGGAATCGCCCGGATAGCTTTCTCAAAACCCTGAAGGCCGTCTTCGGCTTCGATAAAAGCAAACTGGTGGTCACAATTATGCATGATATAATGCCGCATATCCACATTGTTCTCTACGACGAGGACAAGTGGCAGCCCACTACCCGAAGGCAGAATTTCTAAATTATCCTCAAGCACTTCTTCAGAAGACAAGGTGTGAACATTCTCTGAATAGAGTTCCTCCTTGTTATCCGAAAATTAGGATAATAAAGATTATCCCAACTAAAATATTATCTCAACTTTCATTAGTAAGAGCTTGATATAAAGGAATATATCAAAGAATAGTTGTGATAATATTCTGAATAAAATCCGTCTATTATTACTGAACACTAACACTCAGTAATAAAA
>JBGSYX010000075.1:0-7540 GCA_041750735.1 Cyclobacteriaceae bacterium | reverse complement strand
TAATTGCGGATTTCCATCTCCTTGCGAAGGAGAGCAAGACAACTCGTTGGTCGGTTTTCCATGTTAATAGAGTTAAAGTGTGTACTTTAAATCTACCAACTGTTTCACCTCCCTGCCCCAAAATAACGGTTTAGTTCAACTCATATATACCCGTTCTTTGGTACCAACACATTTTTCGGTGACAAATGTGATAACTTCTCCCTCCACCAAATCGATTCGGTTGTTTTCAATCTCGCCTACCCTGAGTTTCGGACCTTGTAAATCGGCCAGGATGGCGACATTTGTGTTCAATTCCTTATTCAAGGTATTTATTTGATTGATAAGTAGCAGATGCTCTTCTTGCGTGGAGTGTGAAAAGTTCAGACGGAACACATCCACACCCTCACGGATCATTCTGCTCATTACTTCTTTAGCTGCTGAGGCTGGACCCAGGGTGGCCACTATTTTGGTATGCGATAGGGTAGTATGCATAATTCCGTTTTTATCCTTCAATATACCAAGAGAAGGTCAATTTACGGGGTGTTGGCAGACGCTTAATTTATTGGGATAAAAACCAATTAGAGTCTGTCCCTAATGTGTGATCATTCGAGAAACTGAATTTTCAAATAACAAAAATCAAAATACAAATAAATTTCAATGCCCGAAATTTCAATATCCAATGGGGTTTTTGATTATTCGGAATTGAATTTTGAGATTTATTTGAAATTTGGTTTTTGCTTTTTGGTATTTATTTGACTTTATAGACAGACACTAATTAATTGTCATCAAAATGCAGTGGCGCCATTATGCACTATGAACTTTTTTTGGATATTTCGACCGAATTGAAAAAGCATTAACCATATGTACCGAAAGCCCTTCTTAATGATCATGATTTTGTTGAGCCTTTCCTGCCAGAGCGAAAAGGTTCGTGGTCTGATTAGCTCGGAAATCGAAATCGACGGCCGGAAACGGCAATACCTGGTTTATCTGCCAGACAGTCTTCCAGAGAACGCACCTTTGGTCTTTGTAATCCATGGATTTACTGACAATGCAGAAAATATGATGAACACTACAGGTATGAATGCCGTAGCCGACAGGGAGAAATTTGCTGTCTGTTATCCGCAGGGCCTCAAGGAGAAAGAAGGCAGGACCTTTTGGACAGTGGGGTATTCTTTTACGCAAGACCAGACCCATGATGATGTGAAATTCCTAAAAGCCCTTGCCGGACAATTACAGAATGAATACCATCTTAGCCGGGTAAACACCTTTGCCACCGGGATGTCGAATGGCGCCGAAATGTGTATGCTACTGGCCTGCAAAGCGCCTGATATGTTCAGGGCAGCGGTGCCTGTATGCGGTTGTTTTGTCAAGTCCACCTTCGATTCTCTCACTATTGAGAAGCCGATTCCTGTCTTAATGATGAACAGTACTGCTGATAAGACTACTAGCTGGGAAGGCGACATGGAAAACAAACAAGGCTGGGGAGCGTATCTACCGGTTCGGACCTCGTTTGATTTTTTTGTGAAAGGCAATGGTTGTTCCAAAGTGACAATCGATTCTCTGGCTGATACCAATACGGCCGATGGAAGTTACGTGATCGCTGAAAAGCACAGCGGGGGCATAAATAATAGCCAGGTTTGGTTGTATACCGTTGTGAATGGCGACCATGACTGGCCAGGTTCCAGCGGGAACATGGATATTTCGGCCAGCGAGGAAGCATGGGCTTTTTTTAGTCTATTTTTGGAGCAATAAAGCAGTAAGGTACATATAGTCATTAAAACCCGGCCTGACAATCTGGTGCCTGTTTTTTCAGAATTCCAATATAACCTGAGCCATCATTAAGATTAGTTGATTGGTTGAATAGTTATTGCCTTTCTTGGTTTCGGAATCTATGTACATTAAATTGTATCTGGATGATTCATAAAATTCCCGGTATGAAAATTTTTCTAATCCTTGCCACAACTTTGGCGCTCGTGTTATTTAGCCGTTGCAGCGGAACCAGATCGGCGAATCAGACAAAAGAAAAGAAAATCGTGGATCGCGGATACGATGTGGCCTACGATTCCGACATCGCTCAATCGACAAATAGCACAAATCCCAATGAAAAGGGTCCCTCCAACAGATCGCTTACGGATATGATTTTGGCTAAACCCGGCGTTACCATGACATCGCAAGGGCCCAGAATCGGCGGTGTGGGATCATTTAGCAATAATGAACCTCTTTACATAATCAATGGCACCGCAGTGAGTGGTTCTTACGATCAGATCGTTGGAATGATTAATCCGAATGACGTCACCTCCATTACCATTTTGAAAGGATCGGAAGCGGCCATATATGGGTCCAGGGGCGGCAATGGCGTCATCCTGATAAGAACAAAATAATTGTTGGGTAAAATTCTCGCCTAAATCAATAATTGTAAAACCGTACTTTCAATGAATATGATGATTAATAAAAGCCTAACCTTCCTGATCGCATTAATTGCTGTGTTAACAGTCACATGTCAACCAAAAAAACAAAGCGGGAACGCGGGATTATATTTCAAAGACAACCTGATCGCATGGTGTGTAGTGCCATTCGATAGTGTCGAACGCACACCGGCAGAAAGGGCGCTCATGCTCAAAGAACTGGGTTTTACGAAGTTTGCATACGACTGGCGCGCAAAGCATATCGCCGAGTTACCGGTTGAAATCAATGAACTGAAAACCCATGGTATACAGCTTTCCGCTGTTTGGATCTGGATCGATTCTGATAGTCTGCCAGGTCATGATAATGCTCAGATTTTTGATATAATTAAAAGCATTGGCGTTAAAACCGATTTCTGGATAGGTTTCAATAATACAGTTTTTGAGGGGCTGGAGGAAAATAAGAAATTCGAAAAGGCGGCATCCATGGTTAAAGCACTTGAAAAATTGGCCTCTGACCAGGGTTGTACTATCAGCCTTTATAACCATGGCGATTGGTTTGGAGAGCCTGCCAATCAGATTAAAATCATTGAACAAACGGGATCCGACAAGATTGGCATAGTCTATAATTTCCATCATGCGCATGAACAAATCGCGGAATTCCCAGTACTACTTCCCCAAATGTTACCATATCTGAAAACTGTAAATCTCAATGGGATGCGGGCAGAAGGACCAAAGATTTTACCAATAGGACAGGGCAATGCCGAACTCGAAATGCTAAAAACGCTCAAAAAATCGGGCTACAATGGCGAAATTGGTATCCTCGGACACGTAGAAAATGCCGACGTGCGGGTTATTCTTCAGGGAAATCTGAATGGACTTAAGGCGCTTTTAACCAACATGGGAGAAACAGAAGCCCTTGCTACTTACAAATGAACTTAGAGTATAATGCCTGATCCATCATCAATTCATCATACCATGTTAACACGTAGAGACTTTCTCAATCAATCGATCTTCGGCGCAGGCGCACTCCTGGCTATGCCATCATTTGCTCTCCATCAGTCACCAGGCATCGAACTATCTCTTGCCGAATGGTCACTGCACAGAGCCTTGCAGTCGGGTAAAATCGACCATCTCGATTTTCCTTCAATTGCCAGGAACGACTTTGGCATTGGAGCGGTGGAATATGTGAATGGATTCTTTGGTGGAAAAAAGATGAATTTTAAGAAAGCCGCAACCAACTCGGCTTATCTGAATGAGCTCTTGAAAAGGAGTAAGGACGCCGGGGTAGTAAATCACCTGCTCATGGTAGATGACGAAGGTTCTCTGGCGGTGACGAGCTATAAGGACCGACTCACGGCAGTAGAGAACCACAAGAAATGGATAGAAGCCGCTAAATTTCTCGGGTGTAAGACGGTACGCGTCAACCTCCATGGCGATGGTAAATCCGATGATAAAAAAACCGTATCAGTTGACTCATTATTGCGTCTTTGTGAATTTGCAGAACCATTAAGTATTAATGTAGTTGTTGAAAACCACGGCAGCGATACTTCGAATGGGGGCTGGCTAGCCGAAGTAATGCGACTGGTAAACAAACCCAACGTTGGCACACTGCCCGATTTTGGTAATTTTTGCATTTCGCACCCATGGGGCACAATCCAGGAGGGCTGCAAGGAAATGTATGACCCTTACAAAGGTATCGCCGAATTGCTGCCATTTGCCAAAGGTGTGAGCGCCAAAACGTACGACTTTGATGATGCTGGGAATCAACCAAAACTGGACTATAAGCGACTTTTGGAAATTGTAAAATCTTCTGGATTTACTGGGTATATAGGGTTAGAGTTTGAAGGGAATACCCAACCAGAGGAGGAAGGGATAAGAAAAACCAAGGTACTTGTCGAGCGATATCTATAAGCAACCTGTGGCGTATGAAAACTGAAGGATTCCCTGATCTGAGATCATCTTGTCGATTTTTCCGCAAGAAGGATGTTTAGATATGACACAGAATTAGTGCAATTTCTATTTTAATTCTATTTTAGAATCAAAATTGAATGCCGCCAGGTGGTAAAGAAAAAAAGCATTAAACCAACGCAGCCGATCCGTAATTCATTCAGGATTGTACTATTGGTATTTACTGGTGTATGCTATCTGAGTGTGCTAGTCTCCCCTGGTTTTTTCTGGCTTTTTGGCTTTTTAGCCCTGACAATCCCCATGCTTCTGATTGTTCATTTTACATTATTGGTGCTTGCCATACCACATTTTGGCAAGCCTTTTTTTATGCACCTTGCGGCTTTGGCTGTCGGTTTCATGTTTATCAACGCCACGATATCCTATAACAGACACGCACAAGGCGGAGAATTGAAAGTACTAAGCTACAATGTCCGCGTGTTCAACAATTACTCTACACTGCGCAATGAAAATTATATTTCATCCAAAAAGATGATTGGCTGGTCGGTAGAAAATGATGCCCAAATCAAATGCTTCCAGGAATATTATAACAATGACAAATCAGACGTTTTCAATGTAAAAAACAAACTCATTAAGGCCGGTTGGAAGCATACTTATGAAAAAATTGTTTTGCGCGATCGTGCACGGGCCGAGTTCGGACTGGCAATTTTCAGCAAATACAGGATTGTGAAAAAAGGCGAGATTAAGGGTAAAAAAGGTGAATTTCTCAACACGATCTATGCCGATGTACTTAAAGGAAAAGACACGGTGCGGATTTATTGCGCGCATCTGGAATCTATGGCGATCAATGAAGAGAATGTTGTCAATACGGAGCGGTTGGCTAGAAGTTATAAAGACACAGGTTGGCGTCTCCGTAGTGGCTTTGTTGCAAGATCGACACAAGTACAGGCTTTGGTGGATAATATCACTAAATGTCCATACAAGATCATTCTGTGTGGCGATTTAAATGAATTGCCGTACAGTTATGCTTATTTTTCATTACACAGGAAACTTGAAAATGCTTTCGAAGAAGCCGGGCGAGGGTTCGGGTTTTCCTATAACGGCAAACTATTTTTCCTCCGAATCGACAATCAGTTTTTCAGCGATGATTTCAAAATTCATAATTTCAACACCCACCGCGATATCAACTATTCAGACCACTTTCCGCTGACGGCCAGCTATTCCTGGGAAACGAAGTGATTTGGTTGAGTAAAAGGACAGATGTTACGGCGTAAAAACCCAAAAATCGTCAAGGTAGTTGTAGTATGAATATCCGCCTTCTAGAGTGGATTGTCCAGTAAGCAAGTAACCCTTGCCTTTGAGGCCCCAGCCAATACCCGTAAATCGTTTGATTGATTCAAAATTATCCAAAGCGTTCCATTGATCCATTTGCACATCATATTCGAAGAAATTCTTTGAATATAGCATAGTGTAATCTCCAATAAACATACCAGAGCCAACGTATCCTTTGTGATTCATACTGAAACTAAACGCTCCATAATTAGTGTAAAGCGGGCAGTCTGCCCTGCTTATCCATGAGCGATCGGAAGGATTAAATTCCCAGGTTGATTTCCCATCTATTACAACGAATCCCTTATCATCAACAGAAAATGCTACATCATATGCTGAAGCCACATCCGGACCATTAAACGTAGTCCATGTATCCAGTATTGGATCATATTCGTAGAAGGCTGATTCTTGCAATCGTCCCGTAATGGGATTCCAAGAGTTTCCCAATCCAACATAGCCTTTACCTCCTGCTGAAAAAGCCACCATACCGTACAAGGCTTTTTCTGGTAAATCAGCTATTCTTTTCCAGGTATCATTGTGTGAATTATATTCATAAAAATCGCTGAATAGCGCATGACCTTCACCATAACCACTTCCTACATACGCTTTTTCGTCAATAGTAAAAGCTGTAGCAAAATATCGCGATTCACCCGGAAAATCTCTTTTTTGCTCCCAAGATCCAGTATTCGAATCAAATTCCCAGAGATCATTATAAATTGACACATTGTTCGCAGACTCAAATAATTCGTAGTAATTTACTCTTCCAAGTGTAACATATCCTTTATCTCCAATTGAGAATCCCGTAGCCATTCCTCTTTCACCACCAGGGAAATATCCAGATATGGATTCTTTTTCCCAAGAATTCATGGTAGAGAACTGTTCTTTTGCTATTGACACCTTATATCCCTGATTCAATTCAATTGTCCAGGATCCTTTTGGTAACTCAGGTACCGTCACTCTTATTTCTGTATCCGTAATCTGATTGATGTTGGCTCTTAAATCCCCAAACTGAATTCGGAGGTCAGTATAATATTCTAAAAAACCTTCGCCATAAATAGTGACATCATCGCCACTTCTTCCTGTAGAAGGCACAAATGCAGTGATAGTAGGCCCGATTATATAAATCCGTTTATTTTGAGCTGACTTTTTACCATTAACAATCACTTCAATAGTGCATTCCCCCGACTCCGGAAGGAACGGAAGATATACTTCGAGAGCATTTTGGCTTGAATTAAATACCTGACACTCATATCCAGCTACATATACTCGATTATACCAATTAATGTAGCTAAAGACTCCAGTGATGGATATTGACGAATTATCCTTGGTTCGCTTTGGTTCAAAATCGATAATCTCGGGATTATTGATCATCAGATAATTGGAAGATGCATTGCTTTTACCGTTGAGCTCAATGCTAATTTTATTAGGCCCTGAAACACATGCTGCCGGAAGTATTATCACCAATTGCTCTTGGGTTGCTGAAATCACTTTCGCCGGTACAAGTCCAACAAAGACCTCGTTGTCAACCGGGGTAGATGCAAAATGCTTCCCGGCAATTTTAATCGTGTCACCATCTATACCCTGTTCAGGATCAAAAGTGTCAATGATAGGACTCGCCGATCCCTTGCTGGTAAAAGGCACGGCATTACCGTAAATTAACAGTCCATCTGTTTGAATAAATGCCCTGACATAATAATTGACATCTACTTTCAGATCATTTTCTGCTATTTGAGAAAATCCATCATTTTCAATCTTTTCGGCATATACTACAAATGAACTTTCAATAGTCGGTTCACTGGATTCGTCGTAAACAAACCCGAAGTCCATGATTTTTGTATTTTTCCCAAAGCTGACAACATCGGCCTTGAAGTTCACTCCGTTCTCAGTAATTTGTGTAACCTCCGCCGTTACTACTACCGGGT
>JBGSYX010000074.1:0-12879 GCA_041750735.1 Cyclobacteriaceae bacterium | reverse complement strand
CCAACTGAGAAGGATGACCTAAAATTAACGGACAGGAATTATTAGGCTCAAATCAAATGTGTTAAGTCGGTCACATACTAGACCCGAACCAGCGCAGAAGTTACTTCCGTGAAGCTTGTCTCGCACGAAAGTAACTTTCGCGCGAGAAGGGTATTTGTTTCATCGGGTAGATACTCCACAAACTGAACGGAAAAATGAAAGAGACACAAATAGCGCGGGGTTTGGTTCCGCGCAGGCTGTCTCGCACGAAAGTAACTTTCGCGCGAGATGGGTTGCTTCATCAGGTACAACTGTAAATACACAGTAATAAGTAAAATCAAGTACTTTAATCATTTATATTTAATCATAAGTCATTTAACCAAGCATCTATTTCATCTCCCGCAGCGCTATTTGGGGGAATTATAATAATGTAACTTAAATGCATAGTTTACACTATCTTTATTACTGTCATAAAATATATATAATGTATCGGATTGAGGTCGTTTTTTTATGAATTGACCAATCGACAGAGCTTGCTTAAGATTTAATCCATTTGAAATTGGTTTTTCTACATGTATGGCCCTTAGTATAGAATCATTGATAATTATTAAAGCATTATTGCCTGTATCTCTGAACTCTGGATCGGAAGGGACAATAAATGTTAATGTCCCACTAATATTCTCCTGTTTTTTTATGGATGGATATTTTGACAGAATTTCTTTATTGTACGTCTTTACATGACTAAAAAATTTTATTACTTCTCTAATCACACCAAGAGACACACCGAAAAGTAAAAGTCCAATAAATAGCTTTTTCATTTACTTGCGGTTTATTGGCTTAATTTTTCCTTTGTTTCTTTATTGAATTGCAAGGTCTGTGACCTGTTATTTTCATGACTTCATCCTATTATTTAACCACCCTCCGAGTTATCCGAAAGAAACTCTGAGAAGGATCAAGCGCTTAATCAGCGGTTGGTCAATAGCGCAATTGCCGTATTCGCCTCATAAATATTTACTTTTTCCCGGCCTTCTTTTTTGATTTCTCAAAGGCCTCAAGATCAAACAGGAAAATGCCTCGGCCATCACCAGCGCCTTTCTGATAGCCAAACTGATGGGCGATCAGGTTTCCCTTGTTATTGACAACAGGATTATCGGAGCGCAGTTTGTTAGGATAACGTGTAGAAAAATCCGCCAGACGCTCAGCCTCACCACTACCATCCAGCTTTAATTTGTAGATGTCCAATTTGTATTTATTGCGCTCAGGCATTTCCTGGTGCCGGTCGCTCTCAATAAGTGTGTATTTCCCATCAGGGAAAATGCCCTCTACCTCATTATAGCTGTCTGGCAAATCCGTGTACTTTGTCACCTTTCCGGTAAGCAGATTAAACCCATACGCCTGAGAGTGATGGTATTGATCTTTCTCATCACCCCAATAATGCGTGTAAATAAGTTCATCGTCTGATGGTGGCCTGAAATCCTGTGTTTCCAGGCGTACAAATGCCGCCGAATCATGGTAGGATATAATGGTATGGACATTTGACAATTCCGGGGTACCATTGTTGTAGATAACTTCGCCCATTTTTATTTCGCGCTGGCCCGGTAGTGTCCAGGCGATTCTCAGGTGATTCTTTGAAACGGCTGGTCCTTCGTCACACACTTCACCCAATGGGTATGGCCGATTAGGCTCATCCTTTTTCAGAATATATAATCCAAGTCCTTTGTGACGGTCTTTTTCGGGATCAATTGCGTCAAAGATACTACTGCCCATGGCTATGAGAAGGTCGCCATTCGGCAGGCATTGAGCTCGATAAATCCCACCATGATAAAATCCGGAAGTTATTGCCGTGATTTCCCTTGTTTTTATGTTGATTTTGAATACATCGCCTATCAGCTTATTCAGAAAATAGATGTTCTCCGATTTTTCATCCCAATCAGGCCGCACGCCCCAGGTGGTAAGTATAGAAAAGTAAGGAGGAAGCTCTTTGGCGAGTTCTTCGATAGTTTGCCCCAGCGTCTGGTTAAATATGATGACCTGAGAACATAAGAATAATAAAAATCTCTTCTGCATCTGCTTATGGTTTAAAAACCTTAAAAATACTATCTAATATATAGGAATCAGCCATCGGTTAGAAAAAAAATTCTATGGTAGCCTTGGTCAACCCATTGAAGTAAGTGACTCGGCGGCACTGTATTCGTAAAGGGTTTTACCTATAAGGACAGAAGGTAAAGATGGTTATCTTTTCAAAATTATCTGAGTATGCCCCTATAAGGGTCATACCCATTCTGGACTTTTGGGTAATATCCACGGTGGTTATAAGGCCGTTTGTGGGGATGGCTTTTACATGTTTCTGAGCAGGCGCCTTCTAATTCTTCTGCGCACTTTTCACAGAGCGGTACATGCTTGTTGCAATCGAGATTGGCGCAGTTCACCATACGGTCGCAGTTATAACTGAGCAAATTGTAAAAAACAGGACATGAAGTTACAAGACAAACTCTCAAACATTCGGACTTTGGGTGGCAAAACAAGTTTTAGATCGCGAAAGAAGGATTATGAGCCAGCGTTTCTTGGCTCCTAATTCAATGCGCGGGAAAAGGAAAATCGACATACTCCAGGAGCTCAGGAAGGTCATAATTTCAATTGACGTTTATTCCAAGGATGCCTTTTGTCATTTAGAGTTTCTTAAAACCACCCTTGTTTCATTGAATTATATTTTAAATCTTCAATCTGTGCAAATCATTAAAAAAAGCAGTATACTTCTAAGAATTCAAGATCCAAACCGAATATATACTTAAAATGGGTCTTCTCAGGACTTACTGCAGTATGGGGAATTTCTTTCTATGTGAATATGAGACAATTACATATCTATCAGGTAGCTGAATATTTACCCCAGAGTGGCAATGGGGTAAATGAATGGGTTTATCAAACTTGCAGTCTTCTTGCTGATGAATTACAGTTTAGTTTCATTTATTTTGACCTAAAAACAAACGAAACTTATGCCGAAGGTATTGAAAATGGGTTTCAAAAAATACACTTCCCTAAGGTTTCACTTAAAGGATTTTTGCTTCCAAAAATTTTTGTCAAATGGCTCAATAGTTTGCCTAATGGAAGTATTTTTCATTTACATAGTGTATTCAGACCATTAAACTACTCAATTTTAAAAGCAACATTTAAGCATTCTCATTTAACTATTTTTACCCCACATGATTCATATAGTAAAAATAGCATGCTTAAAAATGCTGTATTAAAGAAGCTATATTTCGCTTTGTTCGATAGATTATTACTTCAGAAAGCTGATTTAGTTAATGCGATTTCGAGAGATGGTTTTCGCCATCTAAGAGATTTGGCCGATAATGAAGTATTCTTGACAAATAACTTTTATAAGGATAACAACCTATTTAATCAAACCCATTACAAAATCAATAAAACACAAATTTGCTTTATAGGTAGGATAGATGTATTCCAAAAAGGCATTGACATTTCCCTGGATGTCTTTAACCGTTTTAATTGTAATAAAAATTACCGATACGTTTTAATCGGCACTTACTCTCAAAAAGAATATAATCTTCTGAGTTCAATTATTAAGAGATTCAGTCTGGAATTGAATAAAAATATTATCCTTACAGGTTTTGTTTCAGAAGAAGTAAAGCAAAATTCATTATTAGAATCCTTTGCGTATCTCCAGTTGTCACGATTTGAAGGTTTTGGTCTAAGTATTGTCGAAGCAATGTCTTTTGGAAAGCCTGTAATAATTTCTGACAATGTTCCTATTAGTGATACAATATCCGCTTATAATGCTGGATTTGTGGTTAAAAACCGAGATGAGGCTGTATTAGCACTTAATACATTATCACAAATGCCCGATACGGAGTATAAATCAATGTGCATTTGTGCGAGGAAATGCTATGAAGAGGTTTATCATCCAAATGCAGTAAAAAGCCGATTACTGAAAATGTACTTTAAGGTGAAAAAATCAGGTACTTAACCGAAATTGAAATGATGAGAGGGAATCCCTGTTTTCTATTCCTCAACAAGAATACATGATTTGTGAAATCAAAATTACAAATCCAATATTTTTCAATTCGGGGACATTTATTAAATTTTTAAAAAGCTAACACTAATAAATTTTAATAAGTTTTAGATTGATGAAATGTCTGAACTCGGAAAGGCAAATACAGATTATCCTTATTTTATTACCCTCACAGTTGTAGGTTGGATTGATATTTTTACCCGCAAGTGTTATTGCGATGTTATCATCGACAGTTGGAAGTATTGTATTGAACAGAAAGGTCTTTAGATTTTTGCATATGTCATTATGCCGAGCCACATTCACATGGTGGCAAGCAGCTTGAATGGTGATCTGAATAAGATTTTGCGAGATAGTAAAAGCTTTACATCCAAAAAGATTTTAGTGATGATAGAACCATTGCCCGGAGAAAGCAGGAGAGAATGGTTGCTTCACATGTTGAAGTATTTTGCTAAATATCAAAAGCAGAATGAAACTTATACATTTTGGCAAAAGACAAATCATCCGATTGAATTGAACTATCCTGAGATTATTGATCAAAAGATAGAGTACATATATAATAATCCTGTCGAGGCAGGATATGTAACAAATCCACTTATAGCAGTGCTTGTACGGTTTCACCATTAAAAGTATTGGAAACATGGGCCAGAGGCTTAAAATATATAGATCACTCGGCAGAGACCATAGCCGTCAGTTTAAGGGAAAGACCTCCCGTTTAGGGAGGAAGTCTCATATTTTTTAAAGCGCCCATAGTTTGAGATTTTGTTTAAAAAGGCTGGGCATTACCTTTTCGTTTTTCTAGCATAAATATACTCATAAACAGTGAGTTATAATTGAATTATAGCCAATAGTTCCTTTTTTTTCTTCTTTAATTAATTCTTCTTCGCTCAGGCTGATAAGCATACGCATCAGATTATAGAATCTTTTGCTTCCTTCAATGAGGGCTTGTCTGAATAAGGTCTTGAGGTGGATCATGACTTTAGAAAATTTGTAAATACTTAACCAGATTTTCTGACGATCGAAGCGATATTGTAGCCATGAGAACAATTGAAATTGTAGCAGGATTAAGATAAGGCTTCCGTATAAGTAACATTCGATTCTTTCCTTCTTTACCGCCTTATAAAGGTTAATTTTATAATGGCTTTTCCAGGTTTTAAAGATGAGTTCTACCTGCCATCTTAAGCGGTAAACCATAGGAATATCCCCGGGTGTCATTACTTCAGTAGGAATGTTGGTAATAAAAACATTTATGCCTGCCCATAATTTGTACTCTTTGGTCACCGTCCAGTTTCGTGTTCGTGCATTTTTCTGAGCATTCCTTAATCGTTGTTCTCTTACTGAATCAGGTACAGTACTAAAAATTACCCTAACAGGAACCTTTTTTTGCTTTTCAAAACCCATGATAAGGTTTTCTTCAATGTATTGAAGACCATGTTGTTTTATTCGGTTTAATAGGTTTTTCAAGTCAATCTTTTGATTATCCAGAGTATAGAAAGTTGTTTTTGGTTTGGCTTTAGAGATAAAATAGGCTTGCTTGGCGATGATCTCTTTAAAACCGTCACTTGTAAAATAGCCTAGATCACGAAGTACTAAAGCGTCTTTTTCAAGCCAATGGTTATTTACTGACAAATGAGCATCATTTCGTTTGGCAGAATAAACTTCCATTTGACAGACCTGCTGCCTTCTTAATTCATAAACAAACTGTATTTGTGCTCCTGCCTGGGCTCCACTACCACCGAAACATGGATAATCATCCTTCAATTGATCAGGCAAACCAAACCGAGTAGAATCCTGAAGGTAGACTTTACTAAAAGAATTTAAGATAGAGCTATCAGACAGCCTATTGCTGATTTTTAGCTGATGCTCGAGCAACTCACGCATAAAAGCTACGGCTTGGCATGAAAATTTGTTCTGTAAACTCTGCTTTCTGACGCTAATGTTTCTGTTTTGACGCAGTTCATATACATGATCCATAAGGCTTTCCTGATTGCCTTGATGTGCTCTTAACAGAATGGTTTCCAAAAAATTCCGTGGAGTTAGCTTTCGCTTTCTTTTACAAAAACCATGTTTGTGAGCTATTTCATCTATCAAAGCCCCATCAATAGCCTCATAAAATTCAGATTTCAACTGATTTAATGATCGTTTCCTGAAAAATGTTAATGGTATCTTGCTCTAATCAGAAAACCTTAAACTGACGGCTATGGGCTGTGACGAGTGATCCTTTATTCTATCTCATGCCATTAAGCACTCTCATTTAGTTCATCCGGCCCAAGGTATAGTTCGAAGGTAGCCGAGCCTTGACTTAGCTCCTGCCAGGATTCATGCGGACAAGTGATTTTTACCAGGCTGCCTGTATCCATACCTTCAAAGTGGTGGCCGGTGATATATTCCATGAAATAGCTTAAAGCCGGATTGTGTCCGATAATCAGTACCACATTCCATGCATCATTAAATTGTGTAACTGTCTCAAGGATCATCCGTACAGAAGCATCATACAACTCATCTATTACCTTGATTTTGGATAGATCATACCCGAGTTGACTCGCCAATTGTTCTGCCGTTTCCATCGCCCGCATGGCACTGCTGGTGATAATAGCTGAAGGCATCGGATCATTTTTATATAGAAATGCTCCGATCCGGGTTGCCTGTCGCAGACCTTCTGAATCTAATGGTCGTTGCCGGTCTTTTTCGCCGGAATCTGCGGATTTCGCCTTACCATGCCTTACCAAATACAAAATTTTTTCCATGATCATGGCCGTTTTATTGAAATTTAAGGTATTTCAGGCTAAAAGACCTTTTTTGCTATTTTAATATTTTTTTATGGATATTTGGGCCTTTAGTAAAAAAACGACGCGTTCATGGCGAAAAATTTAGTGATTGTTGAATCTCCGGCTAAGGCCAAAACCATTGAGGGATATTTAGGAAAAGAGTATAAAGTGGTTTCGAGCTACGGGCATGTACGCGATCTTCCCAAGGACGACATGGCTATTGACATAAAGAATGGCTTTAAACCCACCTACGAAATATCCAAGGACAAGAAGGAATTGATAAAAACGCTCAAGGGCGAAGTAAAAAGCGCTGAACTTGTGTACTTAGCGAGTGACGATGACCGTGAGGGAGAGGCTATATCCTGGCATCTGAAAGAGGCATTGAATCTGGATGATAAGATGACACGCCGCATCGTTTTCCACGAGATTACCAAAAATGCCATTCTGAATGCGATTAAATCTCCCCGTGGAATAGACCTGGATCTTGTAAATGCCCAGCAAGCCCGACGGATACTTGACCGCCTGGTGGGGTTTGAGATCAGTCCGATTCTCTGGAAAAAAATACAGCGTGGGCTTTCGGCAGGAAGAGTTCAGTCTGTAGCAGTTCGCTTAGTAGTGGAGAGGGAGCGTGAAATAGAAAGTTTTAACACCAAATCATTTTTTAAAGTAAGCGCGCTCTTTATTCTTGATAAGTCCAAAACCCTTAAAGCGGAACTTGGAAGGAAGTTTGAAACAGCGGATGAAGCCAACGAATTCCTCAAAAAATGTATTGGCGCCGAATTCACTATAAGCAATCTCGAAAAGAAGCCGGCAAAAAAATCACCCGCGCCGCCATTTACAACCTCAACGTTGCAGCAGGAAGCCAGTAGAAAACTCGGTTTTTCGGTTTCACAGACAATGACTGTAGCCCAGAAGTTATACGAATCCGGTAAAATCACCTACATGAGGACCGATTCCGTCAACCTGTCGCAAGAAGCCATCAACGCGGCAGCTTCGGCGATCCAAAGTATGTTCGGGAAACAGTATGTGAAAACACGTCAATTCAAAACCGCCAATAAATCAGCCCAGGAGGCACACGAAGCTATACGTCCGTCGGATATGCTGGCACAGGAAGTAAGTAGCAACCGCAATGAACAACGTCTATACGAGTTGATCTGGAAACGCACGCTCGCCTCCCAGATGGCTGAGGCACTGCTCGAGCGGACTATTGCCACAGTATCCATTTCTACTACTCCGGAAACACTATCAGCCCAGGGCGAGGTCATTATCTTTGATGGATTTTTGAAGGTTTATATCGAATCCACTGATGATGACGATCAGAATGGTGAAGCACAGGGTGTACTGCCTCCGCTGACCGTTGGTCAGAAACTGGTCCTGAATCAAATGACTGGCCGGGAAAGTTTTTCGCGCCCGCCTGCCCGATACAATGAAGCAAGCCTGGTGAAAAAGCTGGAAGAAATGGGCATCGGACGTCCCTCAACATATGCTCCAACCATTACCACGATCCAAAAACGCGAATATGTGATCAAGGAATCGCGTGAAGGACAGGAGCGGCAATACAAGGAAATTATTTTGCAAAATGATCAGATAAAGTCCACCACAAAGGCGGAAACAATTGGTGCAGAAAAAAACAAACTTTTTCCCACCAACACTGCCATGATCGTCAATGATTTTCTTGTGGGACAGTTTCCAAAAGTCATCGATTATTCATTTACCGCACAAGTGGAAAAGGAATTGGATGAAATAGCCGGAGGGAATTTAGTCTGGGAAAAAATGATCGGCGGATTCTATTCAGAGTTTCATTCAGATGTGGAAACCTCCGCCAATGTGAGTAAAACGGATATCGGATCTGTGCGATTGATAGGCACCGACCCAGCTACAGGTAAAAATGTCTATGCGCGTCTTGCCAGATTTGGTCCATGCGTTCAACTTGGCGAGATGGTGGAAGGTGAGGAAAAGCCCAGATATTCCAGCCTCAAGAAAGGCCAACTTATCGAATCGGTATCGCTGGCTGAAGCGCTGGAATTATTCAAACTACCACGCATTGTCGGAACTTTTGAAAATTTGCCAATCGAGGCTAATACAGGTCGATTCGGCCCCTACGTAAGGCATAATGGCAAGTTCATCAGCCTTGGCAAAGAGGATGATCCGCTGACAGTGACAGAGCAAAAGGCCATTGAACTCATTGAATCCAAAAGGAAAACCGACGAAAGCCGCACTATCAAAATTTTTGAAGAAAACAGCAATTTTCAGATTCTGCAGGGCAAATGGGGTCCTTATCTGAAAGCCGGTGCAAAAAATGTCAAAATCCCCAAGGGAAAGAAGCCCGAAGAGCTGACCTATAAGGAATGCGTTGACTTGGCGAAAGGGGCTCCGGAAAAGAAGAAAGGAAAAGTGAAAACCAAGTCGAAATGAAAAGGCTCGTTGTTCTTTCAGGAGCTGGAATAAGTGCAGAAAGTGGCCTAAAAACCTTTCGCGATTCCGGTGGACTGTGGGAAGGCCATGATGTGTATGAAGTAGCGACTCCGGAAGGTTGGCATAAGAATCAGGCCCTCGTCCTGGAATTCTATAATCAAAGGCGAAAAAATTCACTTGAAGCCCAGCCTAATCAGGGTCACGTCATAATCGCAGAGTTGGAGAAACATTTTAATACGATTGTTATTACGCAAAACGTCGACAATCTTCATGAGAGAGCCGGTTCATCCAATGTCATCCACCTCCATGGGGAATTGTTTAAATCCAGAAGTACTATCGACCCGAATCTCGTCTACGACATTGAAGGCTGGGAGTTGAAACTGGGTGATCGATGTGAGAAAGGTTCGCAGCTTCGGCCCCACATCGTCTGGTTTGGCGAAGCAGTGCCCATGATGGATCTGGCCGTCGAAGTGACCCTAATTGCTGACATTTTTATAGTCATTGGCACATCACTTCAGGTATATCCTGCAGCCGGCCTTTTGGAATACGTTGCACACGACGCCCCTAAATTCATTATCGACCCCAATATGCCGCACGTGGCTCCCAGACCCAATTTATTCCTTTACGAAGAAAAAGGCAGCATAGGCATGGCCAAAGTGCGCGACAAATTACTTACCGAGTTTTTGTAAACCGTCCAAGTGCATTTGGGGTAATATTACTAGTCGGCTACTTGAAGTTGACCATTGAAAGTTGCTATATTTGGTTTTAATGGTTTGTCCGAAAGCGACCTCTTATGACAATCAAGATTATTTTTGCCATATCACTTGTTATAGTATCTTTTTTCCCCGCCTTCAGCCAACACCGGGTTTTGGTGGAATACAATGCCGATAGCACCATCAGATCTGAAGGATTAGTCGATTCCAATAATGAAAAACAAGGCACCTGGTCCTACTTTGACGTCCAGGGAAAGCTGATTCAGGTAGGAAAATTTGTTGACAATAATCGTGAAGGCACTTGGCTTGTATATGATGATAAAGGAAATGTCACAATGGAAATACCATTCTCGAAGGACATCTCAGATGGTATTTTAAAACAGTATTATCCAGGGAAAAAGATCAAGGCAGAAGGTGAAATCAAAAACGATATACGCACCGGCACATGGAATGAATACCACCAAAATGGAAAGCTCAAACTCACAGGAACATACCGCAACGGACTGAAAGTGGCCAAATGGCGAACTTATTTCAATACCGGAAGCTTGGAGAGCGATGCCATGTACACAAATGACTCCTTGAATGGCACTTTTACTCAATATTATATTGTCATCGGTACCATTGAGCGGACCGTCGAATACAAAATGGGTAAAAAATATGGAAAGTATGAGGAATACTTTGAGGATGGTCAGGTGAAAAAGACCGGACTTTACATGAATGACCTCCAGATTGGCGAATGGAAAGAATACTATGATAATGGTTTGATCTATGCCGAAATGAAGTATGAAAATGGCATGCCTGTCGACAAATGGACGTATTATTTTCCTTATGAAGGAAAAGAAAAAGAGTTGTTTTTTAAGGACGGCTTGCTTCAGGGTGAATACTATGAGAATTATCAGAATGGTTTAAAGAGTGTTCGTGGATCGTATGACAAAGGCATGAAGACTGGCGTTTGGTACAATTACCACGACAATGGGAAAGTTTATGCATTTGGCGAATACGTGGACGATCTCAGAAACGGCAACTGGAAGTATTTCGACTATAAAGGTCTGCTAACTGCTGAAGGCAATTTCGTGGCTGATATGGAAGACGGGCAATGGTTTTTTTACTATCCGGGCAGTAGTTTAAAAACCATTGGATCCTATAAGTTGGGTGAAGAAGAAGGTCTTTGGGGAAATTTCCATGAAAATGGGGTATTGATGATGGAAGAATTGTGGAACAATGGCAAACTATGGTCCACCGGCCCATATATCACAGCCTTTGGCGATACACTCGAAAGCGGTAACCTGACTCGTGGCAACGGTGTTGTGAAAAAGTATTTTAATAACAAAAATATTCAGGAGGAAATCACCTACGAAGAAGGTGTGAAAACCGGACCCGCCAAATCATATCATGAAGAAGGTGGCATTGCAGGAGAAGGCACTTACCGCAATGGCAAAAAAGAAGGCCTCTGGAAATTCTACCATCCCAATGGCAACATCGAATCTCAAGGCACTTACAAAAACGACGAACCCACTGGTCTCTGGGTGTTCTTTAACAAATCCGGAAAAGCGATCGAGCGAAAATCGTTTTCCAACTTCGAAGGTGCCGGTGAGAAATAGTACCTCAATCCATTACTGGTACGCGCAACGCTATGCTAAACGCGCGACAGTGAGGGGCAAGCAAATAGCCAATGTGAATTTGAATTTTAATTTGGCCGGAACATGAAAATTCTATTTGGGCTTATTATTCCAGATGTATTGGAATTTATCTCAAAAAGTTTTCATCAATTTTAAAACTAAGTTCGTAATGAAGAGAATACAACCTGTTTTGCATCAGTTTTTTTTAGTAGTTTTTATTATACTGTCAGTCAATATGGAGACGCGTAGTCAAACCACACATCAGTTAAAAATTCAGGTTGATGCAGCAAACGTTACCCACCAAATGAAAGGTGGAATCGGGGCATCATGGCACGCGCTCATTCATGATATCCCACTTGAAAACGATAAATACGACTATCCCGTTCGTCATATTAATCCGAGGGGAAGTGCATATGCCGGAAATCCACCGCTTACTGATACCGCTGCGTGGAACCAACTATACGAACATGCCAAATGGCTGGGATTGAATTTTGTTCGCGTTGAAATTGATATGCGGATGTACGAGCCTGAACGTAATGTTTTTGATTGGAGTAACGACGAAATGCAAACCCTCTACCGCATTCTCGACTGGTGTGAAGCCAATCATGCCGATGTATTTCTTCAGCAAATGTGAGGGCATGTAGCGTGGAACGCTCATAGTGGCGTGCATCCTTTATTGAGTTCACCAAAATCTATTGACGACTTTGCCAATGGAATTGCCACACTTTTAAAGTACCTGACTGAAACCCGCAACTATACCTGCATCAAATACTTTTGTATGGTTAACGAACCCCCCGGCGGCCCATGGGGTTACTGGTGGAGTTCGGGCAGCCATGTTGGGCCTACGATTACCGATGCCTGGAAAAAACTTCATGAAACATTCAATGCCCAGAAGATTAAAATAACGCTTTCAGGACCCGACTGGGTAAGTTTGCCGCCTTGCGAACCCGAAAAAATGAGCTTTGAAAAATACCTGGGTTCTTTTGATATTCATTCCTATTTCGGTTTTTACAATAAAAACAACGGCGAGAAAATTATTGGAGATTGGGTCACCTTTGCCAAAGCTAAAAACAAACCATTTTTTATTACTGAGATTGGCAATATGGACTTAGGTTGGGGAACCGACGATTCCGGGCCAAAATCATTTAAGGCTGCACTTTCCAACGCTTCTGATGTCGCGCTCGGTATGAATTTGGGGGTTGACGGATTTAATCGCTGGAGTTTTACCAATCGCGCAGATATGGACGGCCAATGGCAATTGGTAAATACCTATGATCTGAAAACGAAAACATATACAGAAATAGTCACCCCCGAAAACGAAGCCTATTACGGATTTGCAATGCTTACCCGTTTTTTGGGCA
>JBGSYX010000073.1:0-21136 GCA_041750735.1 Cyclobacteriaceae bacterium | reverse complement strand
CGCTCCTGGGATAATTGCAGGTTTAACTTCGAACTCCCCTGATTATCTGTATGCCCGGCGAGTTCGATTTTTACATTGGGATTCTCTGTCATCATATCGGCTACGCGATTCAGTTCTGCAAAGGAATCATCTAACAATTGTGCCGTTCCGCGTTCGAAATACACTTTGTTGAGCGTAATTGTTGTTCCAACTTCCAGTGGAGTGAGTAAAAAATTCTTAACAAGATCATTTCCAGAAATTTCGATCTCCTCAATTAAGCCCATAAATCCTGGTGATTTGATGCTCAAAGTCACTTTTCCCGCATTGATTGGTACCTCGGTCGTGAATTTACCTTCCTCCGGAGCAGCGCTAATATTGAATTCCACATTTTCAGCGCGCAGGTTTATAGCGGCCGGTATACCTGTTTTTGACTTTTCACTCATAACGGTTCCGGACAGTACAATGGTTATATTGTTTTCTGTTGCCTCAGCCAACAGTTCTTCATAAGCCAAGGCTTCAGGAAGAGAATCATTTCCTTCCAAGTTCATGACTGTGGCGCGGATATCGCCATAGCCGTCGCTGTTTTGTGTTGTAGAATAATAAGACAGACCGTTATGTGTATCAATAAACCAACCGAGTTCTACACCGTCAGAGTTTACATCCGGGCCAAGATTTAACGGTTTAGACCATGATGTCCAGTCATCTGTCAATCTTTCAGAAACAAATAAATCCCTGCCACCACGGCCACTATGACCATTGCTGGAAAAATAGAGCTTTTTGTTGTCAGGAGATAAATATGGGGTCATTTCCTGCTTTGACGTATTGATCACCGAACCAAGATTCACGGGTTGTGTCCATTTGCCCTGGCTGTATGTGCAAACGTAGATATCCTCGGCTCCCCGCGAAGCGTATGACTGCAGCGAGAGAACCATGTAATTTCCATCTTTGGAAATGGAGCCACTCTGATTCTCTGATTTATTGAACATATAATCGACCGAGAGTTTTGTTGGTCGAGTCCAAACGCCGTTTGTTAGCACTGAATAAGCAATACCATCATTTATAATAAGTCCACCGGGATTCTTTTTTTCCTGATTGAGAAACATGATTTTCCCATCATGCGAAAAACCAAGTATATAATTTTTCAATTCATCGTTGACAGGTTGACCAAGATTTTGTGGTTTTTGCCATAAACCATCGGACCCGATACTTGAAAACCACACATCACCTTTATCCTTGGTGCCGCCAATGTTCAAGCTATCATTGGCCCTGGTAAAATAGAGTATTTGACCATCCGGACTCAGAACAGGGTTTTGTTCGTCGTACCTCGTATTTAGTTGCTTTACGAGTACATTCAAATCAGATTTATCAATATTTTGAGCATTGATCAGGAAAACGGGTGTGGCGATTATTAATAAAAAAATCTTCTTTAAAGTCATCATTATGAATTCATTTGTGTAACAAAAATAATTCTTTAGCGCTGGCCAACCAACGGAATTAGAGTTTAAGGATAAGTAATGGATAATCAGTAAACTTATCAATATGATGTGTAAGGCTCCGGTGCAGAAGAAGTTCCACCTTTGTCAATTTTTTATCCAGCAAAATCAATAAATCAGCCTCAATTTCCTTGGCGTACTTATCGAGTCCTTCCGCTACGTGATCAAATACAAGTCTGTCGAACGTCGTACGGTCATACCGAATAAATCCTGAGAGTTCAGATACAAAAGAGTCATACATCGCCTTATCGATGGCGTGGTCGTGATGAGAAATATGCACAATTTTTAACTCTGCATCCATTGAAGTGGCCAACCTCACCATTTGCTGGACAGCCAACTTATCCTCCTCCTGGTAATCTGATGCATATACAATCCGGTTGATTCCTTGAAAGTTATGTGATTCGGGAATACACATAACCGGGCAATGCGTATGTTTAATAATTGCAGTAGCACTATCGCCGATGTATTTCTTAGTGAGTGCCGATGTTCCGGTGGTACCAATAACGATGAGGTCGCAATTTTCTTCTTTTGCCACCTCGGTTACCTTAACCACTATTTCCCCAGACCGGATCTGATGGGTGCATTCCTGCAATCCCCTCTTACCAGCCAGATGCATTATTTCTTTTGCAATCGCTTCAAGTTTCAACTCGGCGATACTCAATAACTGATCGTAATCTTCCCCGACATGTTGAGATTTAAGGATTTTGTTAAACTCATTAGGTGTGAAAATATTGAGTAAAGTCAGACGACCCTGTTCATGGGCGCCGATATCTGCAGCAAACTCAAGGGCATGAATCGATGCTTCAGAAAAATCGATCGGACATAATATATTCTTCATGCTGGCGCTTTTTTTAAACATCAATTTACGTTTTTATACGCTAAATTTTACTCACCCAACCATTATCTTTCACATAAAATCGCCATAATTTCAGGGCATCTTCCCCGGCATATTGCACTCCAACACGAGTGGTAGCACCCACCTGCTCCAGCTGGATATTTTGGCCTTTTTCAATCCATATTTCATCGCCAATGAGTTTTTGACCGTAGTGTTTCAGACTAATTCCAAGCGCTTGTGATAGTGCGCCAGGGCCTGAGGTAAGGCGCTTTTCCGGTTTTGTCATATTTCGTCGGAAAAGCATTTGTTCCAGGCCATCCACTGGCTCAAGGGCGCGAACCAATATAGCGTCAGCGTATCCTTCCATATTGGTAACCACATTGAATAAATAATGCATCCCATAGCAAAGATAAACATAGGCATGGCCGCCGGAGCCATACATTATCTCGTTGCGTCTGGTCCGTCGGTTGTTGTTTGCGTGACAGGCTTTGTCGTTCCGGCCACAGTAAGCTTCAGTTTCCACAATCATGCCTTTTACGATTGTGCCATGAATATTTGTACATAAATATTTACCCAATAACCCAACGGCCAATTCCTCAACGGAATCATTCAAATACCATGAAATATCCAGTTTTGCAGATTCGAAGCCTTTCATGCGGAGGAAAAATTTGTGCAGAAATAACAGTTGAGGTGGTATAAACCAATATTCTTCCTAATTTTCCTCATTAATCCACTAAAAACCATTATCAATTATGAAACACTTTAAAACATTTTCTATTGCCCTTTCGCTTTTATGCCTGGCAATTTTCACTGCAAATGCCCAGGTAGAAATGCCGAGCCCAAGTCCGACAGCCACATTAAGCCAAAAGGTTGGGTTGACCGATGTAAGCATTGAATACTCCAGACCGAGCATGAAAGGGCGTAAAATCTTTGGAAACCTTGTGCCTTATGGTAAAATATGGCGTACAGGTGCTAATATGGCCACCAAACTGACCTTTGGGGACGACGTGAAAATTGCAGGAAAAGACCTTAAAGCTGGAACTTATGCCCTTTTCACCATCCCCGGTGAAAAAGAATGGACAGTTATTTTGAGCAAAAATGCCAACCAATCGGGCACGGGAAGTTACAAGGAAGAAGAAGATGCTCTGAGAGTTACCATTGCAGCTATCGATATCGCGCCTATAAAAGTTGAGACTTTCCTCATCAACATTGAAGACATAAAAGCTACCTCAGCGTTAATTGAAATTTTATGGGAAAGCACCGTTGTTCAGGTACCACTTGAAGTTTCTGTGGACGAGCGCGTGATCGCTTCCATTCAAAAAACATTGGCCGGCAGCCCAAAAGCGGGAGATTACTTCACCGCCGCTGTTTATTATCGTGAAAATGGTAAAGACCTGAAACAAGCCTTGACATGGATCAATGAGGCCATAAAGCAGAATGAGGCTTCAGGCACGAATGCATTTTGGGTGTATCGCCAGAAATCACTCATCGAAGCCGATATGAGAGACTATAAAGCAGCGGTTGCCACTGCTCAAATTGGGCTGGAAAAAGCCATTCAGGCAAGAAATGATGACTACATTAAAATGAACACAGATTCCATTGCCGAATGGAATAAATTGAAGTAAACAATTCGCTCCATTCAAAAAGCCCGTAACCTGGTCAAATTCGCCGGTTTATGGGCTTTCTGTTTTTATTGGGTTTATGGTGAATTTTTGGATGATAATCGAGACGAATACCACGACGGCACAACCAATGAGATTGAAATTGAGATAGGCAATTTCTGTGAAAAAGAAACAGTACAGTACAAACAGTTCTGCAATGATGGCCGCGATAAAGACCGCCGTGCCATTGATCCATTTTACATAAAAGGCCACGACAAATATTCCAAGGATGGTACCGTAAAAAAGCGACCCAAGGATATTTACCGCTTGAATGAGATTTTCCAGCAATCCGGCGAATGCCGCAAAAGAAATGGCAAACGCACCCCATGCGAATGTAAACCAGCGTGATGCTTGAAGATAGTGTCGGTCACTTTTCTCCTTCGCAAAATTGCGCTTATAAATATCAACAGTGGTCGTAGAACCCAGCGCGTTCAACTCGCTGCTTGTTGATGACATTGCCGCGGACAAGATCATTGCCAATAGCAAGCCGATGACGCCTTTTGGCATGTATTTCATTATAAATGAAATAAAAACATAATCACGGTCTTGCGTCTCTGCATTTGGCAAAGCCTTGCTAATGACAGCCTCAGCATCTCTTTCCAGCGCTTTCATGCTGCGCTCCAAGGCTTTAACCTCTGCACCAATATTAGCCGACCGGTTTTCATCATTTTCCTTCAGAGCTGATGTCCAATCGATGATTTTCACCTTTTTCTGGTCAAAAAGCGCCAGGTGTTGCTTATCGAGCTGCTTGTATTCTTCTGAAAATTCTGTTTGGTAAACCTTCTCCTGAACGACCTCATTAAAAAACAATGGTGGACGATTGAATTGATAAAAGAGAAATATCAAAACCCCAATAAAGAGAATGATGAATTGAAAAGGAATTTTCAGCATTCCATTCATAAGTAGTCCAAGCCGGCTCTCTGTAATCGATCGGCCTGTCAGGTAACGCTGCACCTGGCTCTGGTCCGTTCCGAAATACGACAGCGCCAGGAAAAACCCGCCTAGCAAACCAGACCAAATATTGTAGCGGTCGTTAATATCGAAATTGAATGTGACAATATTCAGTTTGTCCATTCTACCTGCTACTTTCAATGCACTTATGAGGCCGATATCTTTTGGGAGATATGACAATACCATGATCCCCGCCAAAATAATACCCCCAAACATGATGGCCATTTGGTGCTTTTGGGTTTGGCTCACAGCCTTGGTACCTCCTGATACGGTATAAATGATGACCAGCGTCCCAATGAAAATATTGGTGGCGGCTAAATTCCAGCCCAGCAATGAAGTGAGGACGATCGATGGAGCATAAATAGTTATGCCAGCCGCAAGTCCGCGCTGTACAAGAAATAGAGCCGCTCCAAGCAACCTCGTTTTTAAATCAAATCTTGTTTCCAGGTACTCATAAGCTGTAAATACTTTTAGTCTATGGAAAATGGGCACAAAAGTGATAGATAACACCACCATGGCGATAGGTAGGCCAAAATAAAACTGTATGAACCTCATGCCATCATCGAACGCCTGTCCGGGAGTGCTTAGGAACGTAATAGCGCTGGCCTGTGTAGCCATGATGGATAATCCTATGGTCCACCATGGCATATTCTGATCGCCGAGCAGGTAACCCTGGATATTCTTAGCTCCTCGGGTCTTCCATACTCCATATATGACAATGAAAGCCAATGTTCCTCCAAGGACAATCCAATCGATCGGGCTCATGAGAAATAGATGGTAATTAAATAGAAAAGGAAAATTGCCAGAAAGAGTTGGCTGATTACGAACGCATAGAGTGTATTCCAGGATTTAAAGATGGGCGGCTTTTCTTGATCTTCGGCAGCCGGTGCATTTTTATTCATTTTCCAGGTAGATTTTGCAAATGTTCGCGGTCGTCATTTTTTAATATAGACCAACCGTTATCATATTGCAAAATATACAAACTTAGGTTATCGTGATGGAATTTATCCATTTCTTTCAGGCTCATACCACTAATCCAGGCCAACAGTATCTTCAATGCCCGGCCATGCATGCAAACCAGAACAAGCTTTTCAGGCTGTGTGGCAATATAATTTAGTGCTTGCTCCTGCCGCAGTTGGACGTCGATCGGTGTATCACCACCCGCAATGCGATGATGTAATTTTCCTGATTTCCAGTTGCTTATGGTTTCATGGTATTGCTTATTGTTATTCCCATTTGCAAATAGTCCTTCAGATTCTCCCCAGCAAATCTCATCAAACCCTGGAAGTTGTTCAGTCGGAAGGCCTGCTTCAATAAATTGCTTCACCGTTTGTTTCGTTCGAAGAAGCGTTGAAGTATATACTTTTTCGAACGGTACATCCTTGTAGGCATTGTAGAATGCCTCAGCCTGCAAAAAACCCTTTTTACTGAGTTTGCTGTTAATATACCTCCCTTGAATAATTCCGCGATGGTTATGACCGGTTTGACCATGTCGTATTAAATAGACTACCTTAGGTTCTGCCATGTCATATGCTGTTATTTCCTTGTAAACCAGGTTGAAGGGTGAAAAAACAATTATATCCGGGTAAAAAAATTTTGACAAAAATAGGTACTCCTCCAGAAAAACAAAAGCTTACAATCAACTAACAGTTCTGATTTTACCGATGATAAGGTGAAATACTACTTTTACCGTGAAACCCTTGGTTCTGGTCTGTTGTGATCACATAGCGAATAGCAAAAAATATATAACTTAGCCGCTTAATGAATTAAACAATATGTTTCCGGATATAGACAAAGGAAATCTTCAAAAAATGGGTAAAAATACCATGGTAGAACACTTAGGTATCGAGTTTACCGATTTTGGCAATGATTTTATCGAAGCGCGCATGCCGGTTGATCACAGAACACACCAGCCTATGGGTCTTCTTCATGGAGGGGCTTCCGTGGTATTAGCTGAAACATTAGGTAGTGTGGCTTCCAGCCTCCTCATTGACCTGAAAAAACAGGCCTGTGTGGGGATCGAGATCAACGCGAATCATATCACGTCAGTCAGGCATGGATACGTTACGGGCAAAGCTACACCGATCCATCTTGGGAAAAAGACACATGTCTGGGATATTAGGATTACCAGCGATGCCGGCGAACTTGTTTGTATCAGCAGGCTAACGGTAGCCATCATTGATAAAGCCATTGCCATGAAGACCCAACAGTTAACATAACATTTTACTATAACAGCTTTTTTATTTTTTTCATGAACGAAGAGCTATTTCAGGAAACATTATCATCCGACACAGAGATAATTGCACAGTCGGTACTTTTTAAATCAGTCCAGGATCGCGGTTTTGCTTGCGCGTTTTACCGATTACCAAAAAGTGCAAATTCCAATATCATTATCGATACCGGAGGATCGAGAAAACTGGAGAAGTTAAGGGTAGAAGAGGGTGAGGAAGGTTTTGTTTTTCATCCTTTTTCCAGTGAATCACACGATATCAAATTTCTCCGTAAGGACATTCATCTTGTTGCCGAAGCTAATAGCGATAAATTGAAAGTGCTCCACTCGGTAATTCAAGAATCCGAAATATGGGAAACCCAGAATGAGCGTCATAACGAACAGACCGGCATGGGTCAATATAAGAAAACTGAAAATCCGGTAGAAGAGAGTCATGAAAAATCCGGATTTATCAACCTTGTTAATTTGGCGATTGGAAACATTAAAGGTGACAAATTCCAAAAGGTAATCGTAGCCAGGAAAAAAAATATTCCACTTAATGCTGATTTTGATCCTGTGATTCTTTATAAGCGTTTGTGTCAAGCTTATGAAAATTCTTTTGTATATCTCATCTATATTCCAGGTGTGGGTGTATGGTGTGGTGCGACACCTGAAGCGCTGATTGAAATGGACCGGGATAATTTTTTTAAGACAGTGGCACTCGCGGCCACACAGGAAATGCATCCTGATATAGAATTGTCAGATGTATCATGGACGCAGAAAGACATTGAAGAACAGGCCTTAGTGAGCCGGTATATTATAAATTGCTTTAAGAAAATAAGACTACGGGAGTTTGAGGAGGTTGGTCCCCGCTCCTATCTGATTGGCAATCTCATTCACCTCAAGACCGATTTTGTCGTGGATATGAATCTAGTTCAATATCCAAATCTTTGTTCGGAAATGCTTGAGCTTTTGCATCCTACCAGCGCTGTTTGCGGTATGCCAAAAGACGAAGCGATGCACTTCATTTTTGACCATGAAGGATTTGACAGGGAGTATTTCACCGGATTTCTAGGCCCGGTAAACATCATGGATGAATCACATATTTTTGTTAATTTACGATGCATGAAGCTGGCAAATTCCCATGCCGAATTGTTTGCGGGCGCTGGAATATTATCAAATTCGCAACCTGAAAAGGAATGGCACGAGACAGAAATAAAAATGGATACAGTGCTGCGTTTCCTGAATGAAGTATGAAATTTTACCGGCAATTCTTTTCAAATGCCTCTGTAGCGCCTTCTACCTCTAACGCAACCGCCTTCCGGAGATCGTTGCACGCTTCAGTTTTCTTCTTTAATAACAAGTTTAATGCACCGCGATGTAAATAAGCATCACCGAGGTTAGGCTCCAGGTTGATGGCTTTATTGTAGTTTTGGAAAGCATCCCTGAACTCGCCTTCTTTGTGTTGTGCGCGGGCTTTCAGATAGTACGCCATTGAGTTGGATTTATTCAGTTCAATCACATGATCGCAGTAATATATGGTGCTTGAATAGTCTTCGTTACGGTACATTTCCTGGCCAATGCTCAGAAACGCGCTTTCATTTTTCGGATCCAGTTTCAGGACAGCTTTGAAATCCTCGATTGCCAAATCATATTTCTTTAGTTCCTGATAACTCCGCCCCCTGTTGTAAAGCGTTTTTATGTGCCGCGGTTTTATCTTGAGATATTCCGTATAGGCTTGAACTGCCTCTTCATATTGCTCATTATTGAAATATTCATCGCCTTGCAAGCTGTCTTCGTTGCTACAACTCACAGTAGCAGCCAACAATAAACCATATAAAAAAAACCTGAAATTCATGAAATTGGCTGACTCAATGCGAAAATGACAAAGTTGCATGTGTCAAAGATACGCTAATTGCCTAAATATATTGCCCAATACTAGCTAAACAGAAACATTGTTTTCCCGAAGAGCCTCATTCAGGGAGGTCTTCAGGTCAGTACTCGGCTTTCGTGTGCCAATGATTAAAGCGCAGTTTACATTATAGGTTCCTGAGGGGAAATGTTTGGGTATGGATCCGGGAATTACGACAGAGCGCTCTGGAACGTAGCCTTTCGTTTCCACCGGTTCCGGACCTGTAACGTCTATAATTTTACTACTGGCCGTCAATACAACATTTGCCCCAAGAACTGCTTCTTTTCCAATGCGAACCCCTTCAACCAAAATACATCGTGAACCGATAAATGCACCATCTTCTATAATTACGGGAGCCGCCTGGACGGGTTCGAGCACACCACCTATTCCAACACCACCACTTAAATGAACGTTCTTGCCTACCTGAGCACAACTGCCCACCGTGGCCCATGTATCAACCATAGTACCTTCATCAACATAAGCCCCTATATTTACATAGGAAGGCATCATCACCACCCCTTTTGCAATGAACGCGCCATAGCGGGCAATGGCATGTGGCACCACGCGTATGCCCTTTTTGTCATAGCCGGTTTTCAATTTTATTTTATCATGAAACTCAAACGGTCCCACTTCGTATCGCTGCATTTTTTGAATAGGGAAATACAATATCACCGCCTTCTTAATCCATTCATTCACTTTCCAACCATCACCATAAGGCTCAGCGACACGCAACAAACCCTGATCAAGGTCTTCGATGATGGTCTTTATAGCTATATTTGTCTCCTTTTCCTGCAATAATTCACGGTTTTCCCATGCGTTTTCGATTATTTCCTTAAGTTCCATCAAATGAGGTTTAGCTTTATATTTTAATAAGGGATGAACAACAAGGTAATCGCAATCATTTCTGTTTTGAAACCGGTGGATGATCCACGGAATTATGAAAAAATTGCGACTTCGCTCGGCAATACAAATAAATATGAAATAAATATCATAGGCTTTAAGTCAAAAAATATTCCTATTTCTAGTGCTGTTACATTTCACCCTGAATTCGACTTCGACCGATCTAATGTAAAAAGATGGCTGGCTTCGGTTAAAATATGGCAAAAATTCATTATACTAAAACCTGAACTAATCATTGTTACATGTGCTGAATTACTGGCAGTTACCTGTCTATACAAAATATTATTTGGTTGCCGTATTGTTTATGATGTCCAGGAAAATTATTTCCGAAATTTCATCTACTCAGGTGCCTATCCGCCCGTTATAAAATACCCGGCAGCAGTTTTTGTGCGGCTTCTTGAATATGCGACTTCCCCTCTTATAGATGCGTTTTTTCTGGCCGAGCGAGTTTATGAACGGCAATTGCATTTTATCAAGCGGAGGTTTATCACAATAGAAAACAAAACTGCATTGCCCGGCGATCTGAAAAATAGGTCTAAAAACCAAGGCGATAAGCTTCGATTTTTGTATTGTGGCACGATCACACGTCACTATGGAGTGTTGGAAGCGATAAGTTTTTTTAAGGGCCTCCAGAATTTAATACCGCACATACAATTGACTATCCATGGGCATTCACCAGATATTCATTTTTTTGCAGAAGTTCAGCGGGCAGCCAATGGAATTCCCTCCATTCAAATTATAGGAAAGGGCGATTTAATTCCTCATAAAGATATTTTGAAAGAAATGCTCTCAGCACATTTCGTATTGATGCCTTACCATTCCGGCCGAAGTGTGGAGGGTCGAATTCCCACAAAACTTTATGAATGCCTGGCCATGGAAATCCCGGTCATTATCAGTCCAAATAGCGCATGGCTGCATCTTGTTAATGATAATAATGCTGGGATCATTCATGATTTCAAATGCAAACCTGACTCAGAAGTTATCAGTAGGATGCTCGCGTATTCATTCTTCGGCAAGCACACAACAAACACCTTCCTGTGGGCCTCTTGTGAAAAAGCATTATTAACGCAGATCCATACCGTTTTAACTAATTAGTCTAAACTAAATAATGTTTAGATGTGTCTAAATGTGGTCCGGGTTATTAATTTGGCGCATTTAGACGCATCTAAATTATTTTTAGATTAATCTAAACTCTATTATATTTGATCAAATTATTATGGCCATGGAAGAACTGACCTTAGCAGAAGAAAATTACCTCAAGGCAATCTATCACCTCTCCGGTGGCGGATCAGAACACGTAAATACGAACTCAATAGCTGATAGGCTTAAAACAAAACCTGCTTCCGTCAGCGACATGATTCGAAAATTGGCTGACAAGGGAACGATAGATTATGTAAAATACCAGGGTGTTCAAATCACGGAAGGTGGTAAGAGTACCGCACTTCAAGTGATACGAAAGCACCGGCTTTGGGAAGTTTTTTTGGTAGACAAGCTGGGGTTTCATTGGGACGAGGTTCATGAAATCGCTGAACAGTTGGAGCATATCAGGTCTCCCCTGCTCATAAGCAGGCTTGATGAATTTCTTGGCTTTCCCAAATTTGATCCTCACGGAGACCCAATACCAGATGAGTTTGGCGTTATTTCTTCCAAACCGCGTATTATCTTGAGTACACTTCCAAATGGCACAACCTGCACCTTAGTTTCGATGCGCGACACAGGAAGCTCTTTTCTGAATTACCTGGATCGGATTCAATTACCGATTGGTTCAGAGATTCGCATACAGGCAATAATGGAATTCGACAATTCCGTAGAAATCATGGTAAATGGCTCCAGATCCATTACAGTATCGAAACAAGTAGCCGATAACTTATTGGTTGTGAAAAAGTGAAAACGAAGGTCTTTCTGCGATTTCTAAACTAGGCCTTACATGAATGTTTTCACGCGGACAAAATCTTTTCACCGAATTTTCCGTTCTTTGAACAATAATTCATATTTATAAATTGAGTTTACCATGAGTCAAGCAATTCAAAGAACAGTCCTTACCCTAGTTATCATTACACTTTTATCCACCGGCAGTTTCGCGCAGGAAAAACAACTTGTGAAGTGGTACACTATTGAAGAGGTCCAGGCACTTGTAAAGAAAGAGCCTAGAAAGATTTATATCGATATGTATACCGATTGGTGTGGGTGGTGTAAAGTGATGGATAGTAAGACATTTACCGACCCTAAAATTTCCCATCAACTCAATACAGACTTCTATGCGGTAAAATTTGACGCTGAAGGAAAAGACGTTGTTAAATTCCGAAATCAGGATTACAAATTCATCCCCCAGGGTTCGCGAGGTTATCATGAACTTGCGGCAGCATTGATGCAGGGAAAACTCAGCTACCCAACATCCGTGTTTTTAGATGAAAATCTGGATTTGATATCTCCTCTGCCCGGATATTATCCTCCTGAAAAGCTCGATCCGATACTTCAGTTTATTGGCGGTAACCATTACAAAACCACGAACTACGAGCAGTTCCATTCCAAATTAGGTCAATCGAATTAATTGAATCCCAGCAATCATAGTGAATTTGATGACACCATAGTTGCCCTTGCTACCCCAGCCGGGGTCGGAGCTATCGGCGTTATCAGACTTAGCGGACGCAAGTCCATTGAAATTGCAAATTCTGTTTTCCAAGGCAAAGATTTAGCAAGGCAAGAGTCGCACACCATTCATTTTGGCCGCATTGTTGACGATGAAGAAACCATCGATGAAGTGCTGATTTCTCTTTTTATTAGCCCGAAATCCTATACAAGCGAAAATGTAGTTGAAATCTCAACACATGGTTCACCATTCATAATACAAAAAATAATCAGGTTGCTGATAATGCATGGCGCCCGAGCAGCCAAACCTGGCGAGTTCACAAAGCGGGCCTTTCTTAATGGCAAACTCGATCTTACTCAAGCCGAGGCCGTGGCTGACCTTATCCACTCCGACTCTGAAGCCAATCATATGGCGGCTATAAACCAAATGCGGGGGGGATTTTCATTAAAGATCAAAAAACTAAGGGAAGAACTGGTGCATTTTGCCTCGATGATCGAACTAGAATTGGACTTCTCAGAAGAAGATGTAGAATTCGCCGATCGAACTCAACTAATCAAACTCGTTAATACAATTCTCACCGAAGTGAACAAACTAATCGACAGCTTTGCTGTTGGAAACGTGATAAAAAATGGTGTGCCAACAGTGATCGCCGGTAAGCCTAATTCGGGAAAGTCCACCCTACTGAATACATTGCTCAATGAAGAAAAGGCGATCGTGTCGGATATTCCAGGCACGACCCGCGACTTCATAGAGGATGAAATCCATATTGATGGTGTTAGTTTCCGGTTTATCGATACGGCCGGCATCAGGGAAGCCAGGGATAAGATTGAAGCTATGGGCATACAGCGGACGAGAGAAAAAATGAAAGCGGCATCTCTGATTGTTTATCTGATGGATCTATTGGAAGAACATCCTGAAAATATAAAAACGGAAAAAGACCACCTGGATGCCCTGGGAATTCCTTATTTAATCGTCGGTAATAAATTGGATAAAATATCCAGAGAACAGGAGACTGAAGTTTTATCGTTCTTTCCAGATATGATCCTAATTTCTGCAGCATCGGAAATTAACATTGAGATTCTAAAGCAAAAATTAGTTCAGATGACCTATATCCCTGCTTTCAAAACCGGTGACACCATCGTCACAAATATCCGGCACTTCGAGAGTCTTTCCCTCACTCAAACAGCACTCAAGGAAGTACTGCTGGGTATCAACAGCAATATCAGTGGCGATTTGCTGGCAATGAACATCAGGCAGGCACTTTTTCATTTAGGTCAGATCACAGGGGAGATAACAACGGATGACCTTCTGGCGAAAATATTTTCTAAGTTTTGTATCGGGAAGTGATTAACTTTTCTTGATATTCCAACGAACAGTTATTATAAATTTGAATGCATAGAAGAATTTATTTATACTTATTTGGGGGAAATGTTCAATCTCAATTTTCATAGAAAATCAAACTATTTCCATGTATTTTGCTTTTTAACTGTTCAAAGTACAGCCGCTAAAGCATGAAGAAGAGTCCCAAAACAAATCCATCCAACCACCTGAAGTATGTTGTACGGGAAATATTACTCCCGCGAAAGTGGCTACTTCTGTTGGGTCTTGGCCTCATTATCATTAACCGGCTTTCCGGCCTGGTGCTGCCGGGCTCGAGCAAATACCTTCTTGATGAAGTTATCGCAAAATCCAACTATGAATTATTTAAGTGGCTGCTCATTGCCGTTGCAGCTGCCATTATCGTACAATCTGTCACCTCCTACTTCCTCACTCAACTGCTCAGTGTTGAGGCACAGCACCTCATATCCTTATTAAGGGTTAAAATCCAGAAACATATCATCAAATTGCCAGTCCGGTTTTTTGATAACAGCAAATCCGGCGAACTTGTATCGCGCATCATGACGGACGTGGAGGGTGTCCGCAACCTGGTGGGTACCGGCTTAGTTCAGCTTTTTGGAGGGGCGCTTACATCCATTATCGCTTTCATTCTTCTTATTCGCATCAGCCCCATGCTTACCCTCTATGTCATGGTTCCATTAATCATATTTGGATTTATTTCATTAAAAGCGTTTAGCTATATCAGGCCAATTTTCAGGAAACGCGGGCAAATTAACGCAGAAGTAACGGGTCGGCTGACTGAGTCCCTCAATGGAATTCGGGTGATCAAGGGATTCAATGCTGAGACACAGGAAATTAGCACTTTTGAACATGGGGTTGAACGGCTTTTCCACAATGTGAAAACATCCCTCACCAGCACCAGCATGGTCACAAGTGCGGCGACGCTGCTGCTGGGTCTGGCCACGGTTGGCATCATGGGCGTTGGCGGCAATATGATAATGCAGGGCCAAATGACCATAGGTGATTTCTTTGCATTTATTCTTTACCTCGGATTTCTCATAGCGCCAATTGTCCAGATGTCAAATATCGGAAGCCAGATTACGGAAGCATTCGCCGGACTCGACCGTATGCAAGAAATTCTATCGTTGGATACAGAAGCGGATGACAAGGTCAGAACTCGCTCTATTGAAAAAATCGATGGATTAATCGTATTCGATAAAATTCACTTTGCCTATGAGCCGGGAACTGAGGTGCTCCATGATATATCGTTTACAGCAGAACCTGGCACCGTAACAGCCCTTGTCGGTAGTTCAGGGTCAGGAAAGACCACCATTGCCGGATTAGTTGCTTCCTTCCTGAAACCGGTAGATGGAAAAATTACCGTGGATGGTACAAACCTGAATGAAATAAAGCTCGATAGTTACCGGTCTCAGCTTGGAGTGGTGCTTCAGGATGACTTCCTTTTTGAAGGGACTATTCGGGAAAACATCCTTTTTCCACGGCCTGATGCACCAGAGTCAGATTTGCAGGAGGCTGCTAAAAGCGCACACGTGTTGGAATTTACGCAGCGTTTTGAGAAAGGTATGAACACCCTAATTGGTGAACGCGGTATCAAACTTTCGGGCGGTCAGCGACAGCGCATCGCGATAGCCAGGGCACTGTTAGCCAATCCCAAAATCCTGATACTTGATGAGGCTACTTCCAATCTCGACGCAGAAAGTGAGGCATTTATCCAGGAGAGCCTCGCAAACCTTATGACCGGCAGGACAACATTTGTTATCGCACACAGGCTTAGCACTATTCGCAAGGCAGATCAGATTTTAGTTATTGAAAGCGGAAGGATTGTTGAGCGAGGCAACCATGAGCATCTCATCAAACTAAATGGCCGGTATTTCAACTTATATAGCACGCAGGCGAGGATATAGCTTTGTTTATCATTTTATAAGATTAATTAAACATAATGTGACCAAAGCTTAGATTTAAGGTTACATATTTGTTTTTTAGAACCTTTATCAAACAAAAGTGAATTTTTGTTGTTTAAATATTATTGTACATTATTAAACACTTAAATTTACAATTATGAAAGTAAAACAAGCATCACCGATCCGTAATTTGTCAATGAAACTGTTTTCTGTTTTAGTTTTATTGGTCTTTGTCGTTTCTTCCTGTAATAATCCGGAAGAAGATTTAGCCCCCATCCAAGACGAAATATCACTCACTGAGTACCTTGATTCTTTCGACCAAGAGGTAACTTATGCACAGTACATTCAAGACGCAAGTAATGCCCGTTGGTCTAACAAGTACATTACACGTCGTCCAACTTTCTTTACCCTCTCATCTGCTTTAATTTACACAGGATTGGTTAAGACAGTTGCGACCAACAAACTCACCATATTTGCGCCAGACGATGAAGCTTTTGGCAAACTAGGTCTTAATTTTTGGAACATTAAGAAGGTGGACAAAGCAACCCTCACCAATATTCTTCTTTCACATGTTGTCTCAGGATTCGTCTATTCCTCTGGATTACCAGATTGTTCCATTGAAACTGTAAATAAATCATCTATTGGAATTGTTAAGGCTGATGGAGGTATCCTTTTAAAGGATGACACTTCTGATGCGATCAATTTCCTTTTTGTAGATAAAAAGGTTGGCAAAACAGTACTTCACGCTATCGATAAAGTTCTCACGCTTTCAGTACCATCTCAAACAATAGCGGATATAGCAGTTGGAGCCGCATCCGGAGAGCAACCTGAATTTACTCAATTGGTTGCAGCGCTGGTCAAAGCAGACCTCGTTGGGGCAGTAAGCGATCCGAACGCAAATTTGACTGTATTTGCACCAACTGATGCTGCATTCGCTACACTTTATAAAGACTTAGGCGTAGGCGGAATAAATGAAATCTCCAAGGAAACCCTTACTAAAGTGTTATTGCATCATGTAGTTGGCGACAGGGCGTTTTCGTATTGCCTCAGTGATGGAGCTAAAATACCTACGCTCAATATGGACAAGCTTACCGTAGATCTTGATATGCTTTCCATCATTAGTTCGTCAGGAAATAGTGCCAAACTTTCAGTAGGTGCGCTGGATATTAAAGCTACTAACGGCGTAATACATGTTATTGAATCCGTGTTAGTTCCATCCAATCTGTAAAATCACAATCAGCAATTTCTTAATAAAATGAAGACCCGGCACAAACACCGGGTCTTTTTTATATCTCCTCCACTACATTTATCCAACCTTAAAAACAATGACGTATTCTATGTTGTTATTCCAGAAAAACGATATGAATAGCCATGTACTTCATCTATTTGCTCTATTGGTCTTTACAGCGCAGTTTTCCTTTTGCCAGAGTAAACCCAACAATCAATCAACAGATTCATCTACAACAAAGAAGTATGAAGTAAATATGACCGATGAAGAGTGGAGAAAAGAATTGACCCCCGAACAATACAGCATCTTGCGCGAAAAGGAAACAGAATATCCTGGCACAGGCAAATACGATAAATTCAATGAAAAGGGCACGTATTATTGTGCCGGATGCGGACAAATGCTTTTTGAATCTAGTACTAAATTTGATGCCGGTTGTGGTTGGCCAAGTTTTTACCGAGCCGCCAATAATTCAGCGATAGAGGAAAAAAAAGATATTTCTTATGGCATGGTGCGTATTGAAATACTTTGTAGCAAATGTGGCGGTCATCTCGGCCACGTTTTTGAAGATGGTCCGGCACCAACAGGACTTCGCTATTGTGTCAATTCCACATCTCTGGAGTTTAAAGCAAAAGAAAAAAAGTGAGTCGACCCAAGTCGTTTAATACCCCTCCAAAACCTTAAGTGCCTCATCTACGTGTTTTGTCACATTTAATTGGCTGTTGTAAATACCGGTAACTATCCCGTGACTATTCACGATATAGGTGACTCGTCCGGCAATAAGGCCAAACATATCCGACGGCACACCAAACATCGCCCGAACCTTGTTGCCTTCATCAGATAACAAATCGAAAGGAAGTTTATATTTTGCCCTGAATGCAGCATGTGAAGAAGGGCTGTCGGCACTAATACCAAAAACTGTAACATTAGCATCAGTGAAACGGTGAAACTCGTCACGGAAAGAACATGCCTGCCTCGTACAGCCAGGCGTATCGTCTTTCGGGTAAAAGTAAATCACCATCGACTTTCCGATGAAACTGGTAATATTTATTTCAACCCCTTCTTGATTTAATAACCGAAAATTCGGCACCCTATCCCCTATCCTAATTTTTGACATAATAATCGTTTATTTTCAAAACCAATTATTAACCACATTGTTAGAAATATTGATTATTCGATTTTCATGGATTTTCATCATATTCGGACTTTAATAACAATGACTTAATTAATTTCTATGACAGAACTTATTATCTACCGTTATCTGCATTTTATAGGTGTTTTTGCCATCGTAGGTGCTATTTTGGCCGAACAGTTTATGATTTCTAAAACCATGTTAGGCAGAGAAATCAAACGCATTTCTATCGTGGATGCAATTTATGGTTTTGGAGCTGTCACTGTCCTTATCGCCGGAATCGCACTTTGGTTCTGGGTCGGAAAACCTGCGGCATTTTATACCAAAAACTGGATATTTCACACCAAGCTCACCCTCTTCCTACTGATGGGAATATTGTCTATTTTTCCAACCATTTTTTTTATGAAAAACAGAAAGGGTAGCGAGCCCGGCAAAATTATTGAAGTACCGCTTTATATCATTTTATTGATCCGTGTAGAGTTGGTAATCATTATCATCATGCCACTCTTAGCTACTTTGATGTCATTGGGTATCGGCGGATTTTAATCTGTTTTGCCATCTGGTTTGGTTGCTGCATTTTAAGACCTCTCATTGAAATTTCTACAAGTCTGATAGGATTTGCATTTCAATTTTATACTTTTGTTATTTAGAATAATTCTAAATATGCAACTATTTCATAAAGGCAGCAGGCTATCAGACATAATTCACGGCAATTATTTGTTGTTGCCTGTACTCAACAGATTTGGGGTACGACTGGGTTTTGGTGATAAATCCGTAACCGAATTGTGCGCTGAAAAAGGAATTGATATTGATTTTTTCATTGCCATTATAAATACGTTCAACAACCATAATTATTTCCCTGAAGAAGAATTACGTTCGTTTTCCGCGACGCTCATTGTGGAATACCTGAAAAAATCGCATCACGATTTTCTCAAAGGCAGGCTTCCAAAAATTGAAAGTTTGCTTTCAGTACTAATAGAAAACAGCGTTTCTGAGGATTTAAAAATTATCCAGACGTTTTACAAAAAATACAAAACCGACCTGGTGACCCATATCAAGGATGAAGAGGAGAATACGTTTCCATATGTATTGCAATTACAAAAAATCTATGACTCAGGTTTCTACCAAATACCTGAAAGTCTTTTAAACTATAACATCCAGAGCTTCGAAAAAGAACACACCAATGTGGATGAAAAGCTTTTTGACCTGAAAAACATCATCATAAAATACCTGCCGCCTCAGTATAATGATGTTGATTGTAATGAATTCTTATTTGAAATTTTTGAGTTTGAACGTGATCTGACAGATCACGCCCGCATTGAGGACAATATTCTCGTTCCAAAGGTGATGGCAATGGAAAAATTGCTGAAACATGGATAATCGAATAATTATCATCCATCCGTCCCAAATCATACGGCAAGGAATTATAGCTTTGACCAGATCGCGGATAGATTGGGAATTAATTGAATCATGTGACTGCGCGGAAATTGCAAATTATCGTTCTATACGTAACTCGAGCATAATATTCGTTGTGGATGCAAATTTGGCCAATGATGAATTGACTTCTTCCATTGCATCTTTTCGTGAAACCAATTCCATTAAAATTCTTTATTTGACCCTGGACAAGAGTATTTTTTCTGCGAACGAAGCAAATGAAGGCCACCTGAGTATCAATGCTTCAAAGGTCCATGTGTTGAACCTTCTTGATAAGCTCTTTGGTACAATTAATAACAGAGCACCGAAAAAAGGTCCTGAGTCCATGAGCCTAACTGAACGTGAACGCGATATATTAAAACTGGTGGCTTTGGGAAAATCCAACAAAGAGATGGCCCATTTACTGTCGATCAGTATTCACACCGTTATTACGCACCGAAAGAATATCACTGATAAGCTCAATATAAAATCTATTTCCGGGCTCACGGTCTATGCCATATTGAACCGTTTGCTGGACACTGAAAATATAGACCTGGAAAGTCTAATCTGACAATTTATCAGGAAATTGGCCTAAGTGATGGAATGCTAACGGTAAACGAAGTGCCGATTTCAGGTGTAGAGTTTACTTCGATTGTCCCTTTGAGCTTTTCGATCGATTCCTGCACAATATAAAGCCCAAGGCCACTTCCACTGCTGTTCTCATCAGCCCTGTAAAACATTTTAAAAATGTTTTCAATATGGTTGCTTTCTATTCCGATACCATTATCAGATACCTCAACTATAGCCTTATCGGCTTTGTATGATATATCAACATTGATAAAGCGATTGGTTTTTTTTAAATCGTGATAACGGATGGCATTAGATATAAGGTTTTTCATAACCACGCTTAAGCGTTTGCCATCGGTTATGAAATGTCGATCATCCGGGCAAATTATATTTTTCTCAATAAAATTATCTTTGTCAAGGTATTTCAGTTCTGAAAATGCTCCTTCTACGACTTCTCTAATATTCACCTTTTCAGCGTTCAGTTCCATCCGTTGGTTGCGCGAGTAATCGATAATATCTTTAATGAAACCATCGAGCTTCCGGACGCTGTCGCGGATCATGGTGAGGCAGACTTCCTTTCCTTCCAAGGTGGTTTCAAGTCTGGCAATTTCAACCAATCCCAGAACCGACGAAAGTGGCGCCCTGAGATCGTGCGAAGCGCTGTATACGAACCTATCCAATTCTTCATTGAGCTTGCGCAGTTGGGTATTTACCCGCTCTACACTACGAATTCGCCAAGTGATGCCACCCCAAATCAGTAATCCAAAAAGCAGTATGATACCAATGACAAAACCTCTTGTCTGGTAATAAAAAGGCCTAACGTTGAATTTTATTGAAGCCCCTACGTTGTTCCACAAACTATCGTTATTCGAGCCAATAACTGAAAAAGTGTAGGTACCTGGTGGAAGGTTAGTATAAACAACCGATCTTTCAGCACCTGCATCGATCCATTCGTTATCAAAACCGCTCAGCCTGTACCGAAAGTGCATTTTGGAAGGAGCGATAAAGC
>JBGSYX010000072.1:0-2911 GCA_041750735.1 Cyclobacteriaceae bacterium | reverse complement strand
ATTTAGAGAAAACTAAAAACGACATCACCCTCCAGATTATGAATTATTACCTTCAGATTCTGTTTGATGAGGAAATAGTGGATGTTTCAAAAAGTCAGTATGATGTTACACTCCTCCAGGTTGAAAAAACAAGGAGGCTGGTAGAGGTTGGAAATGTTGCCACCGGACAGTTGTATGAGATACAGGCCCAGGCAGCCACTGAGAAGTTGAATTATACAATAAACAGAAACAAGCTGGGGTTATCGGTCCTCGATCTGGTTCAGTTGCTTGATCTCGACTCGGTTGGTAACTTTGCTGTTGTTCATCCCGCTGATCTTTCGGTTGAGCGTACTCTTTTGCCTGCATCCTTCAGAGAAGCGATCGATTACGCCTTAGTGAATATGCCCGAAATTAGGGGAGCTGAATACAGTGTTAAAAGCTCGGAGAAATACCTTTCTGTTAAAAGAGGGGAGAGGATCCCTGAAGTTTATCTGAGTGGAACATACTAGTCCCGTTATCAGAATGGTTCCCAGAACCCGAATGATAATACCTACGATTATCCTCTTGCCGATCAGTTGAGGGATAAGCAGTATTCCCAGCTCACACTTGGGGTAAGTATTCCCATTTTAAACCAGTTTCAAACGCAAACCGGCATAAGCAAAGCCAAAATCACCCTTGCTGATACCCGCTTGATTCTTGAACAACAAAAACAGGTTTTACACAAGAATATTCAGCAGTCGTATACGGATGCACAGGGGGCTTATGAAAAATACCTGACTGCAGAGGAAGCCGTTAAATTCAATGAAGAGGCTTTCAATTATTCACGACAGAAATATGAAGTGGGACTTGTCAATGCCGTTGATTTCAGCATTGCCGGAAACAACTTAACCAAAGCCCGGTCTGAGCTGGCACAGGCAAAATACGAGTATATTTTTAAGGTTAAGATACTGGACTTTTATTCGGGTAGACCTGTCAGGTTTTAAAAGTATACACCACCCTTTTAATTTTAAAGAAATTTATTATTTTTGACGGGAACAATTAACCTCAAATGAAGTATTTTTTTGCCGTTCTCTTTAGTCTTCTCCTTTCCGGATCACTCTTCTCACAATGTTTTAACACAGGTGAAATTCTTAAACCCAATCATTTCTCAACCGGAATAAGTCCCCTTATAATGAACAATACCGTGGGAGTTTACCTTCACGGGGGATATGGAATTTCAAAACAGATAGACCTGGCTTTAAAATACGGGATATTTGAGCATTACAATTACATTGGAGCCGACATGGAATGGAGCCTCCGACGCAATAACAGAATGAATCTTTCCCTTGTAACCGGAGCTCACTCTGCTTCGTATTTAGGACTTGATCTTGGAATGTTAGTCAGTTTTCCGGTAAAACGAAATGCTATATTTTTTACTGGTTTGGACAGCGATTTCAATTTCAATTTGAATAATGATCGCTTTTTCTGGCTTCCCATTGGAATTGAAGTCAACTGGCGAAAAGAAGTAAGCATACTTCTTGAGGCTGATTTACCAATGGTTGATTTTGCCCCGGGAATGTTGGGGGGAGGATTGGCTCTTTATTTCTGAAAAACCTTTATTCCTCCCAGCCAGGTTTGTTCAATTTTAATTTCGGGAATCTTATTTTCAGGCTCAGTTAAAATATCCATATCACAAACCACAAAATCGGCAAATTTTCCGGGGACAAGGCTTCCTTTCTCATTTTCTTCAAAAGCCGCCTTTGCTGCCCAAATCGTCATTCCACGGAGCGCTTCTTCACGACTCAGGGATTCTTCTTTACGGAAACCCGCTGATGGCATCATTTGCAGGTCTTTACGCACACAAGCGGCAAAGAAACCATAAACGGGGTTGATATTTTCAACAGGAAAATCGCTGCCTGTGGGGATCCATCCGTTTTGACCCAGTAAACTTTTATATGCATAAGCACCCAATAGCCTGTTATTTCCAAGTCTTCCTTCAGCCCAATACATATCAGATGTAGCATGGGTTGGCTGAACCGAAGGTATGATGTTATAATTTCCAAACATCTCAAAATCCCCTTGAGCTATAACCTGCGCGTGCTCAATTCTCCAGCGTTTGTCGTTCTTCTCCCTCAGGATTTCCGAATATATTTTCAGTACTTCATGGTTAGCCCCGTCGCCAATACAGTGGGTACAAACCTGATACCCAAATGAATCGGCAAGCATCGCCATTTCTATTAATTTTTCGGGGGATGTAAGCCATAAGCCTGAATTTCCCGGATCGTCTGAATAGGGCTCAGTCAGCCTGGCTCCGCGCGATCCCAGGGCGCCATCTGCATAGAGTTTAATGGAACGGATATTTAAAAAGTCGGTTTTGTAAATCCCCTTTAAAAGATAAGAATTTATATTTTCTTCCGACGGACTGAGCATCGCGTAAATCCGCATTTTTAGCCGGCCATCTTCGTTGAGGGATTTGATGACTTCAATAACATTTTTTTCCAAACCCGCATCCTGAACTGAAGTAAGTCCGACAGCAAAACAATTCTCCTGAGCAACCAGCAAGGCATCAGCCACCTCTGAAGCATCAGGGGGAGGAATAGCGCTGCGGACTTTTTCAATGGCCATATCCACCAGTAATCCTGTAAGTTTCCCGTTTTTTTGAATATACCGGCCGCCTTCAACCTGATTGCCATAACTAATCCCCGCAAGGCTTAAGGCTTTCTGGTTTGCCAGAGCAGCGTGGCCATCAATGCGGACAAGCAAAACAGGTGTATCCGGAAACAGTTTATCCAGTGCGTCCTTTTCCGGAAACTTTTTTACCTCCCAGTCGTTCTGATCCCAGCCACGGCCAAGGATCCATGATGACTTCTGCGATTTCGCGTGCTCACTGACTCTCTCTAAAACTTCATTGAATGACTTCGATCCGGTTAGATCTGCTTCGTGAAGACCCGCT
>JBGSYX010000071.1:0-7223 GCA_041750735.1 Cyclobacteriaceae bacterium | reverse complement strand
AGAATTCGATGACTGCGTTGCCGTTGGAGAAGTTGGTGACCTGTGCGTCGTTTCCAAGGTTTCCGGTTAAAAATACTTTTGCTTCCATTGTTTGTACATGTTTTAGTGAGAAAATAAAATTTATATCCTGGTATAGGATTCAGGATGGATTTAAAGACGGGTCAATGTCAAGGTGCTTGCACCGGTGAGAAATACTATCCCGATGCATCGGGGATGGAGATTTCTCATGATATCCCGGCATAAAGCCAACGGAAGCCACCTTTGGATAGAAATAGGGTTTTCGAAACATGTACCACAGGGAAGCCTTTGTATTGGATACCTCTTGTGGAACACATCTGTTACTATAATCTTTCCCGGCAGCTTTCATGATCGTTTATCGGGGGCATCAGGATCAAAGGCAATCAGGTTGAACAGCTCCCGCATGCGACTGCGCACCCGGTTTCCGTAAACTGCTTCCAGCTCGTCTGCCGAAAGGTTCGTCGTGGCATGGGTCATCATACGATGACTGATCGCCAGGGGGTATCGACCCAACAGAATTTCGGCCATGATGTTGGTGTCACTGCCATAATGCCGGATATTGGCCTCATGCCCCAGGTCATCGAAACAGTAGGTTTTGGGGCGGATGTCTCCCTGGGTATAGTGGAATGAGCGCGTCGTGTATTTTTCGATGGTGGCGAATCCATCCCGAAGGTAATCCAGGCGTACATCCCGTGTGCTTACGACGGCGTATTGGTCTTGTGATGCCAGGAAAAAGCGCATCAGGGTCATAAAGCAGGTCTTGCCACAGCCTACCCGGCCGGCGAGTAAAATGCCTTTGTGGAGATCGATCCCAAAGCGGTCCGCGTTCGCCAGGTCATGATAGAAGTATACCAGTAGCAGGAAGATTATTTTGTAATCGGTCGGATGAATGACAAAGGATGGTCCAAAAGTCACTTTCCCTGCCCTGGTCAGAAATTCAATACAACCGTCAAACTCGATGACATTGCTCTGCTCCTTGAAATCAAGGACGTCGGTAATTTCGTTCAGTGTGTTGTCCATTGCTGTTGGGGATTTGGTTCTTTTTAAAGCGCCTGGGCATAGCTTTTCTTTAGAACGACGTGCAGGCCCTGGTTTCGTGGTGTAATGCCGGTAGCCGGATCGTAGGTCATCTTTTGCTGATGCCGGGTGAACGCCGGGATTTTCATCGCCCAGGAGTGGCAGGCGGCCTTCCAGTTGTGCATTGGGGTACGGCCACCAACGAGCCATCCGTTGGCTTCATAGTGGTGGAAAAACTTTAGCGCTTCCTGGTCGGGCAGGGATATTCCCTTTCCGCTGATGCCATTTACTTCAGAGCTTCGGAAGTAGCTTTGGATTTCGGCCAGTGTTGGCTTTGGCTGTTGTTGGATTATTTCTGGCCTGCTCTTTTTTTCTTTCACCAGCAGGACTTTCGTTTCAGGGACCTGAGTTTCGGTCCCGCCGCCCGGAAGTTCCTTTTTTCTGGCGCTTTCCAACAAGGCCTTCATCGAGATCTTGGTTGGCGGCTTGAACGCCTGCCTTTCGACTTTTCCTTTTTCAAAAATCAAATCTTTATAAAAAAAATCGCGGGCGCGCCTCTCTCTCTGTTTATTGTTTATTCTGTTTATATTGTTTATAAAAGGTAGCACCACATGAGCACGACTTGATGCACTTTTGCTACTGGACTTATGCCGATTTTGCTCTTGTCGCACCTGAGTACGATCGGATGTTTTACGAGAAAAAACGTTGGAATTTTCTGCCTCATTTTTTCCTGTCTCTTCCTCTTTATCTCCTTCCTCTGACTCTTCTAATGGATCACTGTCGCCCAGGTCGTGAAGCGTAACCACGGAGCCGCGTATGGGATTGTTGGACGGGTAATAGATGAGGTATCCATATTCGTGGAGCTGCTTTATGCACTTGTAGTAGGTGTGCGTGGAGCCAATCTTGCTGATCTCCATTACTTCACTGCGGCACACGGACAACTTATTGGGAAAGTGGCTCTTGTTCCAGAGTTGAAACAGGGACATATAGGTGCTGATGTGGCAGGGTGTGAGCCGGTCATCTACAGCGACCAGTTCAAAAAAGGCATTGAGGTGTCGGACGTAATTCATGTCGTGGTATCGTTTAGTGGTAAAACCTTAAGGGAGGAATAATCAGAAACTGTTGTCGATCCGGTTGGCGTCAAGCATGGCGTTGATATCCTTGCGGTCATAGAAGATCGTGCCGCCGACTTTATTAAAGGGTAGGTGGCCATGGATGCGAAGGTTCTGGAGGGTGCCATGGGAAATGCTCAGTGCTTTACAGACTTCGCCGGAACGAAGCCATTTCCTGCCACCTTTGTCGTTCAATTCGGTGACGACGTTTCTAATCTCCCTGATCAGTTCTTCTTTAAAGGCCATCAGGTCGTCAGTAGTTATGATCTGATCCTTGAAAAACTTCTGGTCCGTTTGCTGGGGTCTGTGCTGGTGTGTCATTTTCGTATTGTTTTAAGTGTTGGGCCAAAGGAAAATGAAAATGCAACACAAAAACAGTTGTTCGGGGGTTGTACAACCCCAAACAACCCCAATGATTATCAGCGAGTTAGGCCTGAAAAAAAGTTGAAAAAAGTTTTTCGGCCCTGAAATTTGTGGCTATTTGGGCGATTTGGAAAAGGTAATTTTATCCATAGGAACCAATTCAGCAGAAATTACACGAATCTTTATCTTCCCGAACAACCCTTTACAACCCCCCAAAAGCAATCAAATGTTGACATTCCTTATTTTGATCACTTTCCGGGAGTGTAGACTGACTTGATTGATTGACTATTTTCTGTTTAAATTATACATATGCTTGCGGATGACGGATTCAATTTCCGTCAGAATCTGTAATGGGTTATTGATTTCAAGCTGGTAGGCTTTGTTGTACAGACTCGCTGCCGAGAGTTTCTCCCTCTTTTTGGTGGATATAAATTTACATGCCAGGTTAATGACTGATTTCAGTTCCTGATTCAAAATGACTTTGCTTTCTTTGCCAAACCGCACTAAAAATGCCAATTGATCTACTGATAGACTAAGTTGGATTTTGTTATCGGTATTCAATAGCATTTCCGGATCCGTTAAACCCGTGGGGTTGGACTCCTGATAGGTGATTTCTTCTTCTAACCATGAAACAACCTGTGCCTTTATGTTCTTCTGCTTAGGCTGCAAGGCAAGGTCATGCTTGGATTCCTTTTGACGCAGGGTCTTCAAATGCCAACGGAGATGCTGCAGTTGGTCATTTCGTTCTTCACGCTTCATGGCATCTTCAGTAATCAAGTCAGTTATGTACTTGAAAAAGCTGTCATTATTAAAATTCATGCACAACAGTATATCAACCAGATCCGTGCGATACCCATATATGTCCATGTTATGTAACCGATCAATCTCGTTGAGCAGCTTCGTCAGGTAGTTTACCTGTGAATACGAATAGTTCGGCTTATGCTCCTTGATAAATACATGAATCGGTTCTAGCGCGATCTTAATGAGGGTGTCTGAATAGCAAAAGTGGTGGTTAAAGTCGACGATGGTTTTGGCGAACTCATTGGCTCTTCTGTTTCCAAAGGCAATGGTGATAGGCTGATCTGAATCCATGCAATACATGAAGTCGCGTTCCATGTAAGTAAGCAATTCCTGCAGTGATTCCTTTAACCGGATACTGATTATTCCCCGGTTTCCACAGTTATCCTCGATAGAACCTTGATCTTCACTGATCCTATTCATTAATGATGTGATCCTGCGTTGATGTAAACGGATAAAACGAGTGCTTAACTTTTCTTCATCATAGGCATAAAAACTCTCAGCAATTAAAATCCTTATTTTTTCAAACTCAATATCAAAACTTGATTTCAGTTTCTGAATAAAATCATCGTCAAATCGGTCGATGATGGTTGGCATGGGCATTACATACAGCTGAACAAACTGATCAATGTGCTTGAGGTGGTACTTCATCTTAAAAAAATTGTGGTTGGAAAAATGATAACATAATCAATTATATGATTATAGCAACATTTAATATAACTATTTTGCTATTTGTAACCAGGGTAGCGCAAAATAACTCACCTCAAGAGACAACGACCTTTGTAAATTGTTTTACTGGTGAAAATGGGTGTAAATACTCGTAATGGTAAAATGCTCATAATAATTTCATCAACATGAATTATAAGTCATAATATCCATTGATAATCTTCATTCATTTGCCAGAATCGCCAACCCGATATTTACTGATGCCGTAAGTCGTAAATTTGGCCAGCTCATCGTCACTCGATAAGTAAATCTGAGGAATACGCGCTTTCTCCAATTTTATCAATGAGAACCAGAATCGATAAAATACCTAAATTGCTTGAGCCAAACCTTTTCGCTATTGGCTAAGCAGTCGGCGACAAGGTCAAATGAATTGTGGAAGCAATAAACAAACACAAATACCTATGAAATGGATTTCCCTTGTCATCAGCATATTTCTTAATAGCTGCATGAAGCAAGCACCGACGAATGCTTATACTGATTATGTTACCACCGCTTCTGGGCTCAAATACAAAATTCTCAAACAAGGCACTGGAGAACCAGCCAAAGAGGGGAATGAAGTTCTTATTTTCGAGACCACATCCTACCGCAACGGAACGGTTTTATATTCAAACGAGAGTTCCGATCGACCCATTCCTGTCTTAATCGGTGGAAACCAGGCCACCAAGGGGGTTGATGAAGGACTGAGAGGAATGCGTATTGGAGAAATCCGCGAAATCATTGCACCACCCGATCTTGTCATTAGAAAATCCTATCCGCCAAATGTATCACCCGATTCTACCTTGGTTATTAAATTAATACTGCACAAAATATCACCGCCAAATAAATAAAACTCACTCACTGGTTCAAGCGTCGCGCTTGGACCCCACCGCCCCTGTTTCGTGTCCCTACTTTTGCAGTTTCCACTCTTGTTGATCCTAACGCATAAAATTTGGACATTTGGCCTTCCTTCAATAGCTTAGATACCAATAGTACCAGGCCACATTTTTTTCATTGAGAATAGACCAAAATCCACGAAAAACGCCAGTCAAATACATTGCAAAGATACTTAATGCTTCGTTGCATGGCATATTGTGAATGCAGTCAACAATAAACTAATATCATGACAAAAAAACATTTAACACTCGGAATACTTTTTTATTTTGGATTGTTCTTTACATGTCAATCACAGGAAATTCAAAATAATAAATTCAAATGGCTAGACGGTAAAATTGATAGCATGAGAATAGCTTTTAACTTCCCTGCTGTGGCCTATGGTGTTATTAGAAATGACTCAATTATTGTTTTAAATGTATTGGGTTACAGAGATATTGAAACCAAGGAAAAAGCCCATCTAACAGATTATTTTCACATCGGTTCAAACACAAAATCTTTTACAGCTTTTCTTTCTGGTAAGTTGGTAGATGATGGAAAAATTAGTTGGGAAACAAAGTTCTTTGATTTATATCCTGAATTAAAAGAAAAAGCTAATCCTGCATACTATGATATGACATTACAAGAATTGCTATCACACAGAGCAAGACTGATTAACTTTAAAAATGAAACTGAGGTTCCATCAATTATTGCTGAATATGAAAATGGATTAACAGAGGGGTTAAGTATAAGTGAAAAAAGATATTACCTGATTAAACATATTTTACAGAAAGAACCATTGCCCGAATTTGATAAATGTGCTGATTTTTATTCAAATGCTGGCTTCATAGCTGCTGGATTAATGCTAGAGAAAGTATCAGGTTTGAAATGGGAAGAACTAATGATGAACCTTTCAGATGAGTTAAACCTCGAATTGCATATTGGATGGCCTGATGATTTAGACCCTAAACAACCAAAAGGGCATATAAATCCCAAATATTGGAATTTGGATATTGAAAGAGATTTGGTACCAATTTCAGACCAATTAAGAATGTATCATAGTTTTAATCAAAGCAATTTATTGACAACACCTTCTGGAAATATAAGTATCAAAACTGTGAAATTCTTAGAATATTTAAGGTTGCATCTTGACGGGATAAATGGGGGCGACAATTATTTGAAATCAGAGACTTATAAACATATTTTGACAACATATTCAAAATATTCGCATGGATGGTGGGTTGATAATATCAATGGTGTTACAGAATATGCACATAGAGGAAGTAATGGAACTTTTTACAGCTTCGCTGGATTCTTTCCTCAAAGAAATACTGGTATTGTTGTCATGATAAATACTTATAATGAATCTGGATTAACAGATATAATTCAATTGATTAGTAAAACAATAAAATAAATAGGCCACATAACAATGGGTCATGCCCCATAGCCTTCCGCAACTAGTCAGACTTTAAATCGCGCTCTAGCGGTGGCACAAATTCTGAGTATAATTGAGTTGATGCCCCACCAGCGAACCTGATAGGGAAGACTCTCATATCCCACGTCATATTAGTCCACCTCCTCGGTACTTTTCTCCACACACAAGATCCGATATCAGCTCAACCGCTTTCACTGTGCAATGGTATATGGGTTCGCTTCAATTGTTCTTAATTCGATTGTTCGGCTGTTCAATTGTTCGTCCTTTCTCCCCCCTTGGCGAAGCCTGCCTGTCCGGTAATCAGGGGGGCAGGGGGATTGAACAATTTTTCCCTACCCTCAGAGTCACTGATGATCTGATACGATTCGGCTTAATTTAGCGATATTGAAATTTACCCGGAGTGGGGATTATATGGGTTTTTAAGTATTTTTATTTTATAATCAAAACTCCATGATTACAATCAGCCTACACATGGCACATCACCGAGACGTTCAGGTAGTATTATTACTTTTCCCATACGATACGGCCCTAACGGCGCATTTGAAGAAATTGCCAACAGCCCGGTGGAGTAAAACGCATGACGCGTGGTATATGCCAATGACCCATGGATTGCCTGCTATAATCCGGAAACATTTTGATGGAAAGGCGCTGATCGATGAGTCTGCGGTAATAAAATTGACATCCGAAAACCATGGTGATATATCCTGGCCGCCGACACTTAGCGCAGATAACCAGGACAGGTTGAGGAAATTTACAGAATGGTTGCTTTCTAAACGTTATAGTGACAATACCATTCGCACCTATACCGACGCTATAAGTACATTTCTCAAATTTTTTCATGAGCGACCGGTTGATCAGATTACCAATGATGATGTGATTCGCTTCAACAATGACTATATCCTGGC
>JBGSYX010000070.1:0-6658 GCA_041750735.1 Cyclobacteriaceae bacterium | reverse complement strand
GGGCAAAAGACTACAAGAATTACAAGCCACGCCCTGCATTCCAATCTGAATCAGCTGCTCCTCGCGCTATGGCGATTGCGATGGGATCAGCTCCTCAAAAGAGCTCTGCTGGATTTGGATTCAATGTGCTTGGTTCGATTTCATCTGCGGTGTCTTCAATTTCTCTTCCATCTTTCTCAACGAGCAATAATGAAAGCTTGAGAATGGAACGCTCTTATGACATGCGTCCTCCTGTTCACTCTTCCGTCCCTGCAAGCTCACAAGTCGCTCCTCAACCCGTGCAATCCGAATTTAAAGTTGTTGAAGCCAAACAACCTTCACCTCCTGCTCAAATTGAATCCAAGAAAGACGACGCCGAGCCACAAGTGGAGAAGAAAATTGTCAGTCAAGATATCGAAACTAACTTGGTCGTCAGTGAGGATGAAAATAATGTTTGGCCGGCTGTCTGGAGGTGTAATTTTCTTCTGAGCGAAAAGCGGATTTGAAAAAAGGATACCAATGAGTAATGCAGCGTGGATTAAGTAAAATTTCACTTCAGATTTCGTGCTCATTTTCCTTTTTTAATTATTTCTCATTGGTCTTTGGCCAATAGGTTTCAGGGAATGACAGAGGTATTTAAAATAGATTCCCAGGAAACCACAGACTTAGAAATCTACCAGCACTTAATTTTAAAATACCTGCCCCTGGAATATCTAAATCTCCAACGGGTATAATCACCTACCTTTGAATCAAGATGTTTTTATTCCCCAGGAATGGCAGCTTTTCCTGAAGACTCAGTTGAACGCCAAGCATCAAATAGTTTTCTATCTGAATAAACTTGGCAGCCTGGGCCGGGCCTATAATTTTCGACATGGACTTGAAGGTGCTTAAAAGTAGTTTTTGCATGGCGATATTGTTTTCTGAAGCTTTGGTCATGAGTTCAGTAGCTTTTTTGTCAGAGAGAGTCGCCTGGTTTTTAAGGTATTCGTCCATGACTGCGAGGCGGGCGCGGCCAAGTTTTTTTCTTTCGGCTTCATAAAGGTTGTAGGCAGGCCAGAATGTGTCGCCCTCTGCAGCATCAAATCCCATATATTCCGCCACAATAGCACGTTTTTCCTTGCCCCAAAGGCTCTGAACAATGATGACGTCATCGACAACGGACTGGGCCTGGATACTGATTGAAGAGATAAAGAGCGCAAAAACGAGGATCGTGTATTTCATGATTTGATGAATGAAGTTAAATGAGTTGAAGTATTGACAATATTAGGCATCTATCGAGGTTTGTCAAACATTTGCCATGCGATTCTAAAAAACATTTGCAGTTAAGCGGGTTATGCTTGCGAACTGAAAATCAATTTCTGCTATTTCAATTCCACGGTTACACTTTTGCCGGCATAGTTGCCTTCTGGTAGTTTTGCGGAAATTTCAGTTATATTTTCCTCCTCATTCCACCGGGCTGTATGGCCTTCTCCTGTTAAGTCCAATTTACCGGAAATGGAAAAATGAATAGTAGCTAGTTCTCTGTTCGGATCAGCAACCGTCACTCCTTTGACAGTATTGTTTTCCATTTTCAGCATGAAAATTCCCGGACTGTCCGACTTTATGGTCAATCCGTTGGGCATCTGAAGCTGGCCGGCCGTATAAAATACGACCTGGGCCATATTCAGATCTTTATGGTAAACCGCCTGAATCTCCGGGGTGTTGGATAAAATGTTAATGCTTTTTGCCGAACTGCCTGTCCGGAGTTCTTCGGTGGTTGTTCCTGGCGATACAATATACTCATAGGACGCATCGCTTGGCCTGCTACCATGATCGATCCACAGTTTGAATACATCCTTTTGAATTTCCCCTTTCGGCGAATCAGACTGCTTATTGATCGTCCACCATGAACCGGTGACTTGTTTGTTCATGAGGTTAACGCTCGCTGGTTCAGGGAAAATATACCCCATTCCGTCATGGAAAACCCAGTTCACGTTTTCAATGACCCGTTCACCATTCTCAATGACAGAAACCGCATTTTGAGATGATACCTTAACGTCGCTCCTAAGGAGGCATTGATTTAGTGTGGTAGCTACTTGTAGTTCCTGTTTTGCAGAAATTCCCGTTCCCAGACAAACGTATTCTTTATCGAAGAAAAACCATGCTTTTCGAGCGGACAGCGGATCGTGTGGGCTTTTAAAATCAAAACCAACGGCGGCATATTTGCCATCGGTCGCGGCACCAACAAAGTCAGTAAGGCCTAATTTCTGGATTTCTTCCGGTGCCGTAGGCTGGGCTTTCTGAACAATCGTGGCTCCTGGAATTTTCTGATAATCGAAAACCGGTGCGATGTCGTAGTATTCGGTACCACTGAGGGAGATATGGTTTGTTCCGTCGCCGCGGTGGTGATTGAGCAGCCCCTCACTGTTGTATGGCTGCTCCATGTTGAAGTTGCGGGTGGAATACATGCGGACGGAAGCAAACCAACCGGGACGCTGCACCGTGAAATGCTCGGTGTTCCAATAAAAGGTGGCGTGGCTCAAGGTAGCCGGCGAACCGGTGGTTCTGGTGTTTTTGATTTCTTCCAGTTCCGGTCGGCGGTAATCGGTACACTCCAAAAGTTTCGCAACATCGCTCGGGTCATAGGCTCTGAGGGAGTTTTCGCGGGAAATGCTGCGATTTTTGGCTCCCACATCGGGGAACTTGCCAAATACCAGGTGTTTGCAGATGCCGTCGAGGTAGTAATCAACCAGTCGGTTGATACGTTCTGTGGAAAAAGCATAATCAGTACCGGCCACTACGCCCGCCCAATCTATAAATGCAGAAGCATAACCGGTGCCATACGACAGGGTGTTGTTTACGCCGTCGATGCGATGGTGAAAACTGTTATCGTACTGAATACCGCGGCCACCTTCAGTACGGTTTTCAAAGCCGCCGACATCGCGCCGAAAAGAATAGCCATACTTTGCGCCAATCCACTCCACAAATTTTATTTCGCTTTCTATCACCCTCACCACTTTGTCAAAAGTCTGTGTATCGCCAATGAAGAGCATATTTTTTGCCTGGATTCCGGCGATTTTTATACGGTCGCCACCGGGACGTGCTCCAGGCGCATCGATATGGGCTCTGCCGATAATGGGCTGTGCTTTTTGTACCAATTCCTCAGGGAGAATATCTCCTGCAACGAGCATTAGCGTCACCAGATTATCCGGTGTTCCGATCTCGTTGTGCCACCAGTTGTCGCAGATATAGTCGTTTTCAACCCAGTTTTCAAGGGCGAGTTCCAGGGCCGATTTGACTTTTTTATTTTTATAGAATTTCGAATTCCGGGTTTTGTAGGCCCTTCCCAGCGCCGCCATATTGCTGAGGTGAAAACGGTGTTCGAATCCTTCTCGCGACACATCCAAATAATTGATATCAGGCCATGTTCCGTCACTTACTTGATTGGTTATTAATGATTCTATCCGAACATCATCAACCGGTGGTTTCATGAGTTCCTCAACAATCCGTTGTTTGACGATTTCAAAATCGGTTTTTGCCCGGGACGGAAAACTGATGAAGCATGCGCCCAGAACGCACACCATTAAAAATTCTCTCTTCATCATGTTGGACTATTTGCTTATGCGCCTATATCCCAGCGCCGGAAGTACAATCCCTGGCGAACGATAGGCAGCGTTTTAAATTCGATTTCCTTTAATTCTGCCTCGCTCAAAGGAGAAAACTCAGAGGCGATTTTTACATTTTCTTCAATCTGTGCTACATTATCCACCCCGATGATAGTGGTGCTCACTGGTAAGCTCATATTGTAAGTAAGCGCCTCTTTGATCGTGATGGTACCCGGCAATTTGGTCGCTAACCGTGCCGGCTGTTCATCGATTGGTGGTGGTGTCCAGGTCGATAACATACGACCGCGTGTTGCTACTTTCATGCCGATGATCGCAATGCCTTTTTGCTGGGCCTCGGGCAGCAGGTAATTTTTGAAGCTGAGGTAGTGAACGTCAGCAGCATTGACGGCAAGGAGAATCTGATCGAACGGATATTCTTTTATAGCTCTGAGTAAAATCAATGGCTCAAAATGCCCGGTAATTCCAAGGTGTCGTACCATTCCTTCCGACTTTGCTTTTTCCAATGCCTTGATAGCGCCGTCTTTGGCAAAGATCTGATCGAGTTGCTCTTTGGTCTGTACGTTATGGAGTTGCCAGGTATCAATGTGGTCGGTCTGCAAATTTTTCAGACTTTCTTCCAGCAACTTCATCGAACCGTCATAGGTGCGGTCATGGGTTTTGGTGGATAGCCAAACCTCGCTGCGGCGGGTTTTCATAACTCTGCCGATATTGAGTTGACTGATTCCCCCGCCATAAGATGCTGCGGTATCAATATAATTGACACCCAGATCGATAGCCCGATTGATGATTTTTTCAGATTCCTCCTCGGTTCCTTTCATTTCCAGGGTGGCCTGACCACCGAGGCTGAGTATTCCGACCTTATAACCGGTTTTCCCGAACGAGCGTGTTGGCATGGCGCTGTATGTGCGCTCATTGAAGGGAAGTTCATCGTTTTTCTTTACGGGCACTTTAGCCTTGACAGTTTCGGCGGCAATTGAATTACCGACTGCGATAGTAGCAGTTGCAGCGACCATACCGGTGCTGAGAAATTTTCGGCGATTAAAGCGTGTCTTTTCCATGGGTCAGTGTTTAAAAGTGGTTACGATAGTTCAATTTAGGACATAATTCCGTCAAGGTCTATTCGGATTGGATAATGTTTGTTTTTTGAACAATAAACAATAACCCGTGAACTATACTGGTCGCGGGTTATTGTTGGATTGGGTAACAGAAGTTTTTATACTTTATCAGGAACCACAAAGGGTTCGCGGTATTGCCTTGTGAGCATGTCATTGGCACCCTCGTTGTTCACGAAGCGCTCCGCCACCGGATTAAATTCCAGCGACTGCCCTCCAAGACGATAGGAGATGTTCGCGAGATGAGGAAGTGCGGTTGACATGAAACCTTCGTAGATTTCGCAGGTAAGATCGGTCTTTTTTCCTGATCGAATGGCCGTGATAAAATTGGCATAATGCCCTCCACCGCCCGGAGCGGCGAGGTAAGCCACCGTTTGATCAGTTCCCTCCACGGCTTCTGATACTGGTCCCGGTTCACCCTTTGGCCCGCGGAATGTACGCCATTTGCTGCCGTCGATTTCCATCCAGCCTTCTGTGCCGTAGAAAATGTTTCCGATGGTGATATCGAGCGACCCTTCGCCGTTTGTCTGGAGACCGCGAACTTCAAATTGCAGGATTTTTCCATCTGCATATTCCAGAACGGCTGTTTGTGTATTGGGTGTTTCCTGGCTGCAATCGGTGTATTTGTAGTATCCACCTGATGATTGAACGCGCACAGGGTGCTCGTCTTTATTTAAGCCCCAGCGTGCAATATCGAATTGGTGCGGGCCCTGGTTTCCGATGTCGCCGTTACCGGTGTTCCAATGCCAGTGCCAGTTGTAGTGGCCGCGTTTTTCATTGTATGGACGCCATGCTGCAGGCCCGAGCCACAGGTCATAATTCAAGCCTGCCGGTGGTTCGGTATTTGGTGATTTGCCGAAAGAATCTCTGGGTTTGTAACACAACCCTTTCGCCATATACACATCCCCGATCACTCCGTCACGCAAAGCTTGCATGGCTTGTCGCACACCGCCGATGGATCTGTTCTGGAAACCTACCTGGACGATTTTTTTGTATTTATTGGCAGCTTCGATCATTTGGCGTCCTTCCCAGATGTTGTGTGAACAAGGTTTTTCCACGTATACATCTTTTCCGGCCTGCACGGCCCAGATAGTGGCAAGGGCATGCCAGTGGTTTGGCGTGGCGATGGAAACGGCATGAATTTCTTTATTTTCAAAAACCCGACGCATATCTACTTCCGTGGTTGGTTTTTCGCCCTGGATTTCGGTCACTTGTTTTACTCTTTCGGCAAAGAGTGTTTCATCGACATCGCAGATGGTTTTCAAGAAAACGTTGTTTTCTTTTGCCATACCGGCCCAGGTCCGCAGGTGGCCATTGCCTTGTCCGCGTACCCCGATCGTACACACATTGATACGGTCATTGGCTCCGAGTATGGAGTTATAACTTTTAGCGCTGAAACCCAGCGTTGCGGCGCCAAGCGTCAACCCGGTGGTTCCAAGCGCCGTCTTTTTCAGAAATGATCTTCGATTGTCTTTCATTATTGGATATTTAAATTAAATTTTTTCTAAGATGGGTATTTTGATATTCGCAGAAAAGGATAATCCGGACAATCTATGGCATTTTTTGGTTCAATGGTTCAATGGTTCAGTGGTTCAACAGTTCAGCAGTTCAATAGAGGAGGGGATGCGGAAATGAGGAAAAGTGGAAATGTGGAAAAATGGAAAAGTGGAGTAATTTCGATAGACACTCCCCCTTGGTGAAGCCTGTCTGCCCTTTAGATTTACAAAGTATTAATAAACTAAGATTATTACTATTAAGAATGTGGGTATGTGGGTAACCCGCAGGGTTATCCATATATCCACATTCCAGAGGGGGGGTCCAGGGGGGATTTATCGACATTGGAATTTGTGTATAACTTTATCAAGTCAGCGCCAGCGGGGGAAAATTATCTGTCTGCCAGGGAAAGACCCATCTGTCGATTCAATCCTCTGCTGGTTTGCTTAAACAAGCATAATTTAGAAA
>JBGSYX010000069.1:0-1829 GCA_041750735.1 Cyclobacteriaceae bacterium | reverse complement strand
CTCTCCGAGAAGCAATTGGCACTGTGGAGTTGGGCAAACGAAAGGGCTTCAGAGTTTAGCCGTAAGGACGCTGTCGATGCTTTAGGATTCCCTGAACGTACTATTGAGTCCATCATTAAGAAACTCGTTGATTTAAAGCGCCTGAGCAGGCTAGGACAAGGCAAAGCAACTCGCTATAAATTGATTCAATAAAATTGAGGTGGTCGGGGTTTTCCTCCTTAAACCCAACTTGACGATAGCTCCGGTGGGCGCTCGAACTGTCGGTTTGGATATTTGCATATCGACATCGATTGCAATGGATTCCTCTTTAACGATTTCAAGACGCCTGGGCCGCATGCGATCGGCTGTCCCCTCTTCAACCAACGCTCCAGAGTAGCGCCCCCGAAACCTGTGATCTGACACAGGGTTTCTTTTTCTACCCCCTGGTCAAAGGATTGGACGACCAGTGTCATCAGTTTCAGTGGAATGCGCCGGGATTTGCAGCTTGTTATAGCTTAAAAACCGCATACGAAGCTCTTCTTCCCACATCGATACTGTGTTTTGACTGCGAGCAATTCTCATAAATCCCCCACAAGTTTGTTACTTGAGGATTTATGCCCCATCTTGGGGGCAGCCCGCCACATATGCAGAAAGGGTGGCTACGACTTGGTTTAGAGTTTCGCGCCAGCGCCAAACTTAGCGACGAGTGAGCGATGTGGCGTAAAATGCCGAATATTGGCTTTTGAAAAAAAGGAAGGCTATCGTATTGATCGGCAAAGCCTATTTTGACTCAAAATGAATAACATTACCGATATTCAACAACGGAGATAAGAAGATATGGTAAGGTGCCGTCTTTCGATAAAGTGCAAAGGGAAGACGCTTGTCTCATTTGCTTCCCAGTCATGAAAGTGTTTTTTGTCGGAACGCTAAAAAAGGGATTATTGTATGGCTGCTATTCGCAAGAAATCAAAACCTCTTAGTGACAATCAGTTACAAAAGAGTCTTACCGGCATTAAAGGCTTTGACCAAATTACAGAAGGCGGGCTTCCGCAAAACAGAACCACTTTAGTATGTGGTGGTGCCGGCTCTGGAAAGACCCTGTTGGGGATTGATTTCCTAATCAATGGTGCGATCAAGTACGATGAACCAGGGGTCTTCATGTCTTTTGAAGAGACAGAAGATGAACTTTATAAAGACGTGGCTTCTCTCAACATGGATTTACAGGGGCTTGTTTCACAAAAAAAAATTCTGCTTGAATACGTTCTTTTGGAGTTCAGAGATATTCAAGAGAACGACTTTAATCTTGAAGGACTACTCGTTCGTTTAGAACATGCCATTGATTCCATTGGTGCCAAACGGGTTGTTTTAGATTCTATTGAATCTCTCTTTGCTGGCCTTAAAGATGCTGGCATTCTTCGCTTAGAGATAAAAAGACTTTTTCGATGGCTTAAGAATAAACAAGTTACGATAATTATTACTGGCGAATCGGGACAACACGGCTCTTTTACTCGTCATGGGCTGGAGGAGTACATTGCTGACTGCATAATTTACCTGGATAACAGAGTTTTTGAAGAAATTTCTATCCGTAGAATTCGGGTCATTAAATATCGAGGTTCAAATCATGGAACAAACGAATATCCCTTCGTAATTGATAAAGAGGGACTTTCGGTCATTCCTATCACTTCTGCAGGACTGGATCAGCCGGGCACGTCCGAGAAAGTTTCGACTGGAATTCCATCGTTAGACAAAATGTTCAAGGGTCAAAAACAAGGATATACCCGAGGCAGCACGATACTGGCGTCGGGTACGGCAGGCACCGGCAAAACAAGCCTGGCGGCGGCATTCGCAGT
>JBGSYX010000068.1:0-4735 GCA_041750735.1 Cyclobacteriaceae bacterium | reverse complement strand
AATGAACTGGCAATTTGCATTTTTAACCGTTTCGACCATGCAGTTACTGTTGAAATGGACTGGAAAACCTTTCAGGTAAAGGCAATTCGGGATGGAAAAGTAATGCAGCTGTCGTTGAACATCGACCGAAATGATATTCAGTTGGATAGAATTTATTCGGTTCGGGATGTATTCGCAAAAAGGGAAATCGGAACGACTTCACAGATTTTGAAACAAGAAATTCCCAGTCACGATGTGGCAGTTTTCAGGCTAAAATAGCTGTAATTTTACTTTACCCTAAATAAATTACACAGGATTTTTCAGGTCAAAACATTCAAATTATGAATAAACCTTATCAGGGTTCACGCTTTAAAAAACTAAAAATGAACTTATTCCTGATTTTCATTGTCAGCGCAATGCTCGGTAATCTAATAGCAGTTGGTCAGTCAAAAGTTTTGTATAGGACAACTGACACAGGGCTTGAGATAATCTACAAAGGTAGTACCCGGATTGCGGGAGGAAAACCATTGTTGCAGGGTAAATCGATGTCACTTTCCGCTATTTCAGAAAAATCAGGCACTTTTACTTTTGGATTTATTGAGACTGCCGACCTGAAAACTACCCTAATTTCTGAAGGAAATAATATTTTGGGAATGAAACTGTCGGTTGCTGATAAGGAAATACGCGATGGTAAAGAGTTTGCTGGTTTTTTCTTCGACGATATCCCCGATTTTAAAACCGGCGTTGAGATATGGCGGTATAAACCCTGGAACTCATGGACCAAACCGATTCGGGTAAATTCTCCGGAAGAATTGCATGACTGGGATGTCCAGTTTTTCTATTGGAAATACGACGATGGGCTTTATGGTGCTGCCATTCCATTGAGCGGAAATGGCTATCGGACAACGCTGGGCGCCGAAAACGGAAGGTTCGGGTGCAAGGCATTTACCTATACCACCGAAGCTTCTGCAACCGATATTCCATTGATGGTCATAGGGTTTGATGAAAATCCATATCAACTCTTTGAAAATTTATATACAGCAGGTTTGAAAATGATGGGTAAGGCGGAAAATCTTCGCGCTCAAAAAGTTTATCCTGAACCCTTTGAATACATTGGCTGGTGTACCTGGAACTCATCGGAAATGGGTAAAAATCTGGATGAAGCGCATTTGCTGGCCGGAACCGAAACATTTACGAAGCAAAATTTCCCGCTTGGCTGGTTGTTGATTGACGATGGCTGGTTCGACCACGATGGCAACCGCTTGAATGCCTTCACGCCCAATCAGGCAAAATTTCCAAACGGCTTCAAATCATTGACTTCAAAGCTGAAAAATGACCTGGGGCTGAAGAACGTCGGAATCTGGCACGCTTACAATGGCTACTGGAATGGAATCAATCCTGATTCGGAACTCGGCATTCGGTATAAAAGCGAACTTTTCAAATGGGTTCAAAACGAACGGGTGGATGTTCCGTCAAAAGAAATATCATACAGCTTTATCAAACCCGAATCAGATTCACTGAAAGCTTTTTACGAACATTGGCATAAGTACATGGTGAACGAGGGGTTCAGCTTTGTAAAAGTCGATAACCAGTTGGTAACCGAACGAATGTGCGTAAATACTTATCCGGTTTGGACACTCGCTGAAAAAATACACGAGGCGCTATATTCATCTACTTTTAAATACTTCGACGGAGCCATCATCAATTGCATGAACATGACCAACGACGCTTTTTACAATTTCGGAAAAAGCGCTGTGGCGCGTGCCGTTGAAGATTATTTCCCGGAACACGATGGCGGAACTGGCTATCGGCTTGAAAAAGGTGGCGCTGCGGCCCATGTGTTGATGGCCTTGTACAATTCGCTTTACTTTTCGCAAATGGTTTATCCCGATTTCGATATGTTCGAAAGCTACAATTCGTATGGCTCGTTTCATGCTGCCGCTCGCGCTATCAGTGGGGGACCTGTGTATGTGACCGATATTCCCGGAAAGCAAAAATTCGACATTCTTTGGCCTTTGATTGATAACTCCGGCAGGATCATCCGTGCTGATCAACCAGCCCTGCTAACCGAAGATTGTCTGTTTCAGCTTCAGGATAAAAAACCGCTAAAAGCATTCTCGTTTTCAGGAAAAGCAGGTTTAATGGCAGTATTCAATGCCGCCGATTCCGATCGGGTTGAGGGAAACATTTCGCCTGTTGATATTAATGGACTGGAAGGTGAGTCGTTTGCTGTTTATGAATTCTACTCACAGGAATTGAAAGTTATAGAAAAGAACCAGTCTGAAAATATTTCGTTGGAGCGAATGGGTAACCGATACTTCAATTTTGTGCCTGTAAACAAGGGAGTTGCGTTGATCGGGTTGGTGAATAAATACAATGCGCCTGCAATGATTGTCAATTCAAAAATTGAGAAAAAAAAGGTGGAAGTGACGCTTCGCGAAGGTGGAACTTTCAAGGCCCTGTTTCCCAAAAAACCAGTTTCGGTTAAGGTGAACAACATTCCATTTGATCATTTTTCGTTCGCCGATGGAGTGTTTACCGCTGAAATTTCTTCAGGAACAAAAAGCGAAGTAGTCGTTAAGTTCAGCTTTTAAAGCGTTAATTTTTAATATTGAATTCACTCGTTTGACATACCAATACCGTTACATTATGAAAATTAAAAAACTGATTTTACTGGTGCTTCTGTTAACTCTGTTAACCGGACTTCAATCACAATCTAATGAAAAACATCGGGTAATTGTTCTCACTGACATCGAAAATGAACCCGACGATGCGCAATCCATGGTGCGATTCCTGTTGTACAGCAACCACTACGATGTGGAAGGGATTATTGCCACCACATCGGAACATCTTCGCGACAGTACCGCCGAATGGCGCATAAAAGAGATTGTGGAAGCATACGGCAAGGTAAGGAACAACCTCAACCTGCACGAACCCGGTTTCTCAACAGAAGCCTATCTGCGATCTAAAATCAAGAAAGGAATACCCAAATATGGGATGACCGGAGTGGGGCCTGGCTTTGATTCAGAAGGTTCGGATTGGATTATACAGGTAGTGGATAAGGACGAAACCAGACCTGTATGGATAGCGGTTTGGGGAGGCGCCAATACACTTGCTCAGGCGCTGTGGAAAGTTCGCCAGACACGGACCCAGGCCGAAGTTCAACGTTTTGTTTCCAAACTCAGGGTTTATACCATTTCCGATCAGGACGATTCAGGTCACTGGATCAGAACAGAGTTCCCCGACCTGTTTTACATTGTCAGTCCCGGTGGATATTACAGGCAGGCTACCTGGTCGGGTATCTCCGGCGAGCAATGGTACCGGTTTGCCACGGGTGCAGACACAACAATTGTTGGCAACAAGTGGTTGCTCGAGAACATCATTGAAAACCATGGTCCGCTGGGTGCACAATATCCCAAATCGGATTACATCATGGAGAGCGACTCACCTACCTTTCTGTGGCTTCTTAATAATGGCCTGAACGAACCCGAAAAACCAAACTACGGCGGGTGGGGCGGCCGATACGAATTTTATACACCCCACTTCAGGCCTTATCTAAGTTACGATGACCTTAGGTACGATATTCACAAACCCGAAACCCGCCCTATATGGACAGATGCCCAGGATGAAGTTATGGGCCCTGATGGTTCCATTTATATAAGTAACCATGCTACCATTTGGCGTTGGCGTGAAGCTTACCAGAACGACTTTTCCGCTCGCATGGACTGGACCATAATGCCCTACAACGAAGCAAACCATCCACCTGTGGCAAGATTAAAGGGAAGCAATGAGGTTGCTCTAAGGGTAGGCGAAAGTATTACTCTGGATGGTTCGGCAAGTTCGGACCCCGATGGTGATGAACTGAAATTCCAATGGATACACTATCCCGAAGCAGGCAACTACTGGCACTGGAGGGGCAACCTTGGTGTTGTAATGGAAAATGCAAACAGTGCTGTGATGACCCTGCGCATCCCAAAGGAAGCGGGGATAACACGCCCACACACCACCCATATCATCCTTCAGGTTACTGATACTGGTACTCCCGCACTTACAAGATATCAGAGGGTAATAGTGAATATTATGCCTTAGCAATAGTAAATATTTTTGAAAATTTGACTTTCAATATAATAATATAGAGATGAAAAAAAAAGAGAATTTTATAGATGAAATGAGCGAGGGAATACTTGCCATAGAATCAGGAAAAAACACACCGACTAAAGGAGTAACCATGAAACCGACCACACAAAGAACAGAACCATTAAAATTAACTCAACTCCAAAAAGTGGGTTTTGGAAGTTACATGATCAACAATGCAATGACTATAAAGGTGTGTGTGTCGCTGTTGGTCGCTTTTTTCTGTACCTTTCCAATGGTTGTGCAGCAAGTCTATGGTGCAGAACGGATAAGAGTCATTGTGGATACGGATATCGAATGTGAGATGGACGATCAGCATGCCCTTGCCTATACCCTGTTTAACAGCCACGTGTTTGAAGTGGAGGGAGTTACTGTAACCGGTGAGCGCAGTTGGCAAGCGAAATCTTATGCTAACGAAGCTAAACGTATTGTCCATTTATGCGCGAGTAAAGTTGCGGTTTACGAAGGCGCATTCACTACCTACGATAAAATCACAGGAAACATCCACAAGTCAAAGTTTGAGGGGCATGCAGCGGTCAATTTCATCATTGAGCGCGCACATGCACAAGACCCAAGCGGCCGTCCACTCTATGTAATAACTTTGGGAAAAACGACTAATCTT
>JBGSYX010000067.1:0-5056 GCA_041750735.1 Cyclobacteriaceae bacterium | reverse complement strand
AGTCAGAAGAAGATTATAAAAATGGAAGAGTTACTTCCCAAGAAGATTTAGAAAAGGAATCTGAAAACTGGTAATCTCTTTATATGCGAATAGTCTGGTCAGATTTGGCAAAAGTTCAACTCAAGGAAATTTACAGATACTATAAGGAAGTCGCAGGCCCAACCGTTGCCAAATCGATAAAAAACAAAATTATCAAACACCCCCTCCTACTTGTAAAACATCCTGAAATGGGGCAAGCGGAAGATAATCCAATGGTGATTGACCGGGGATTCAGATACTTGGTAGAAGGAAATTTTAAAATCGTTTATAAGGTGTACAGTGACAAGAAAGAAATATTGATTTCAACTGTTTTCGACACAAGACAAAACCCTACCAAGCTTAACTTATAAGTCTCACCACGATTTCACCTGACTACTCCCAGTTAATCGACTTTTGCACCGTCAATAGCTTAGACCACCAGTTAAATCCATAATACCCGTTTGGAAGCGCTTAGTTTACAGTCTCCCCTTTCAGATACTTATCCAGGAAAACCAGTATTTTCCCATAACCCTCGATCTCGTTCTCCTTCTTTACGAAACCATGACCTTCGTCAGGGAAAATAATATATTCGACGGGCACATTGTTGGCTTTTACCGCTTCCACAATTTCATCCGATTCTACCTGCAACACCCTGGGATCGTTGGCACCCTGAAGAACCATGATGGGATTTTTGACATTTTTTGCATGATACAACGGTGAGATTTCGTAAAGACGAACTGAATCTGCCGTGTTTGGGTCGCCAAGCTCAGCATACAATGCCTTCCTGAAAGACTCCCAAAAAGGAGGAATGGATTTTAAAGTACGCAGCCAGTTGGTTACACCGAAGATATTCACCCCCACCTTGAACTCATCCGGCGTGAAGGTCATGGCTGCCATGGTCATATAGCCCCCATAACTTCCGCCGATGATTCCGATTTTTTCACCATCGATATATTCCTGGGTTTGCAACCATTTTTTGCCCCATACGCAATCTTTAAGATCTTTGTCACCATGATTGAGATCGTCCATCTTGTAGAAAGTTTTGCCATAACCACTGCTTCCGCGGTTGTTGACGGCGAGAACGGCATAACCATTATTGACAAGAAACTGGATTAATGAAAAATATCCAACACGCGTCTGACCACCCGGTCCACCGTGTACCCAAATCAGCGCTGGTACTTTATTGTTTTTAGAAGCGATGAGCGGTTTATAATAGATCGCCGGTATTTCCAGATCGTCAAATGATTTGAAACGAACTACTTCAGCGGAGACAAGGTCTTCTGGATTAATTTCCGAATTTAACGTATCCGTGAGTTTCTTGAGCTCTTTAGTTTCAAATTTATAAACAAAGAGATCGTTGGGACTTTTGGAAGTTCCTACAGTCAGGCGGATAAGTTTTTCACTCTCGGAAAACTGAATAGCGCCAATATCTCCATCCGGAATTTCCGGAAAATCAACTGCTTGGCCGGTGCTATTATCCTGAATAATAAGTGCATTTTTCCCATCTTCGTTGATGGCGATCACTCTGTACTTTTCGTTTTCGCTCAAATAGCTATACATCACATCCCAGTTGGTTTCATACAACACTTCTTTTTCTTTGGACGCAATGTCATACTTCACGAGATAGGCGAATTCCTTTCCAGCATTGGTGATGTAGTAAAAGTACTTGTCGTCTTTGCTGAAACCTGAGCTCGAATATTCACCGGGTTCGGTGGATATTTCCGTCATTTGCTTATCGGCCCTGTTCAGAAGATACAGTTTGTTTTCACTTGTAGTTATCGGCTTGCTTATGGCAAATAAGGATTCGTCATGAGAAATTCCTGAAATATCCAGACCTTCATCATTTTGATAGATCATCTCTGCACTCCAGTCATTGACATTCATTTTGTAGAAATCAAAAAACTGCGGATCCCACTTGTTGGATATATAATACATCGATTGTTTGTCATCGCTCCATCCACCAAACTCGGCTTTTTCATTTTCGGCAGGAGTCAGGTCTATGGCGGCGCTATCTCCCTGATGCAGGTATATGTGATTGATCTCGTTTCCACCCTTATCGGCTGAATACAATACCATGCTCGTTCCTGGCACATAGTCGACAGCAAAAAATGATTCCTGTTCAGAAAATGTAATTTGTTTCTTTGATCCATCCGTCAGGTTTATTTCAAAAACATTGAATATGCCCGATTCATCACTACTGATCAGCAGCTTCTGGTCGTCATGTGAAAACGAACCTCCACCAATCCTGGTGTTCTTATAAAACTGTTCGATGGTATATGTTTGTGGAACGTACGCTACTTTTTGCTGGCAAGCTACAAAGCCAATGACCATGGCAACTTTTAAAAAAGTTCTCATCTGTGTGTTTGTTTATGGTGTTATTTAAAATCCCTTCATTCAATAATTGAAGCGAATGAAGGCATAAAAGTTAAGAGAAATTACTGAGAAAATGGAACCTGTATATTGAAATCGGCATTGAACCATCGATAAACTGCGATTAATCTCTGCTGTGATGATGATATTCTTTTCAAATTTTCACTAAACTGTTACCTTTCTTTCGAATGATTTTAGCCGTATGTTCCACACCATAGTCACGATTACATATACCATACCTGCCATTTATCTTTTCATAAGGATTTGGCAACTCTTTATCGAAAAGCGGTTCTGGGTCCAGTACCTGGTAGTTTTTGGTATTCTTATTTCCATTTACCCATTAACCAATCTTCTTGAAGACAGCTATGCCAGAATCGCCAATATTTTTGAAGTTATCTCAGGTTACTTGCTGCCTTTTTTCCTTTATGCCTTTCTATCTATTCTGGCACTTGATATCGTATTGTTGGTCAATCTGGTTTTTAGGTTTATCTCGCGGGAAAATCTAGGGAAAAGGCAATTTAGAAACCGGTTGTTTCTTTCTATCATCGTTTTCTCAGTACTTATAGTGGTGGCTGGAGTGATCAATTTCAATACGATACGAACCACTGAATACAACATTACAGTCCCACGTCGGTCTTCGGATATTAATAATCTGCGGATCGCCTTTATCGCTGATTTTCATCTTGAAGAAAAAACACCGGTTCGGTTTGTTGAACAGTTTGTCAGGAAGATATCCACCATCAATCCCGACCTGTTGCTCTACGGCGGAGATATCACAGAAGGTGGGCGAATGGGGCCACATATGGAGAAGTTTGAGGGCATTTTAAAGAAAGTAAATCCACGATTCGGTGTTTATGGAGTTTTGGGTAATCATGATGGTTATGGCCGAGGAAATGTCGAGGAATTTCTAAAAAACTCAGGAATCAGGTTGCTGAAAGACAGTGTCGCTGTAATAGGCAATTCATTTGCGATCGCAGGGAGAAACGACAGCCGCGTGCGAGATCGACTGAGCGCCGAAAGAATAGTAACATTTGCTCCCCCGGAACTTCCATTGATCTTGGTAGATCATCGACCAACTGAGTTGGATCAGATAAGTAAGACCGGGGTCGATCTTTCGCTATCAGGCCATGTCCATAACGGGCAACTCTTCCCGATAAATTTTATAATGCGAAGACTTTATGAACTCAGCTATGGCCATTTGAAAAAGGGGAATACGCACTTTTTCGTTACTAGCGGCATCCGGTTGTGGGGACCGCCTGTTCGTACGGTTGGCAAGTCCGAGATACAGGTCGTAAATGTGAATTTTGAGTAGGTAGGCGTAACTCCACTTCTTTTGGTATGTAAATATTTGTTACCTGAAATCGTTAACTTTATAGATCAAATAAAATTATCATACGATGGATATCGCTGTGAAATATAAAATTATATCCAAAATCATCAATAGTGAGGACGAGAGAGTTTTGGATTCCATTAAGGAATTACTCAAAATAGAGGATGAACCTGATTTTTGGGATGAGTTGAGCACCGATGATCAACAGGCTATCAATGAAGGATTAGCACAATTGGATGCCGGGCAATACGCAACCCGTGAATCCGTTCGTGAAGATGTTAAGAACCGCTTTAAATTTTAGCGTTGCCCTTCGATGTCCATTATTCCCTTCGTGCCAGGCAGGAACAAATAGAAATCCTGGAATACCTCATTGCGAATTTTAGAAAGGAAAAAGCAAAGGAGGTTTACGATAAAATTGAACGAGTTCTTGATCAAATCGCTGCGATGCCAGACATGTACCGGACATCCAAAAAACAGAAAGGCCTGAGGAAATGTGTGTTCAGCAAACAAACAAGTATTTATTATCGGGTTCAGGACAATCAAATCCAGGTTGTCAGTTTCAGACCCAACAAAAAGAATCCAAAAAGCTTTACGGCATAATCAAATCCTCGCTCTTCGACATTACAAATGTCGAAGCCTGCATCGTAGGATCTGCGATCCGGAGTAACAACGAAAGGAGGTTTCCCTCCAACTAATTATATGTCAGGTTCGGATTACAAATCCTATGATCGTTTGTCCGACATTACAAATATCGAACAGCGAAGTTCGAATAGCGGTCTAAACCCACCCCCATCCCCTCCAACGGAGGGGAGTTTGTTGTTTCTCTAATAGTCACAAGGCCTCGTATCTCCGCTTCTGCATTTCCCCATTCCCCATTGAACCACAAACTATTGCACTTTTAATTACTTGTGATTTCAATCATATTTCAAATTATATTTTCGTTCTAAATTAGAATCATTATAAATAAAGAAACGATTAGATCATGGATAAAAAAGCATTTGAACCTGCGACCGTTTACAACCTAAAACAGTCAGTTGAGATCGCTGCTGGCGCTGTTGTCAGCAAGCAATTCATAAAGACAAAAGGTGGAAATATCACCTTCTTCGCATTCGACAAAGGCCAGGGCCTCAGCGAACACACTGCTCCTTTTGACGCTGTGGTACAAGTTGTGGAAGGAGTCGCCGAAGTGCGTATCAACGGAAAACCGCATTCGGTCAGGGAAGGCGAAATGATCCTGATGCCTGCCAATGTTCCTCACGCACTTCAGGCAGTAGATGCATTTAAGATGTGCCTGATTATGATCGAGGAGATAGTGTAGGTGATTTGGTGATTATGAAC
>JBGSYX010000066.1:0-2228 GCA_041750735.1 Cyclobacteriaceae bacterium | reverse complement strand
TGATAGTAAAAAAATTCACTTCCAACTACCGGTACTGATTGTTGATTGGCAATTTTGGAGAACAATACTGTTCCTGCAAGACCCGCATACGATGCGGTGCCACACCCGACCATGTATGTTAAATCAGCCTTTTTTATAATTTTAGCTAAACGTGCGGCGTGTGATGTGCTACCCGTGGCAATATCCGTTACAATTCCCGGTTGCTCGTGAATTTCTTTCAGCATGAAATACTGATAGTGTCCTTTTTCTGCTTGTTTCACTGTCCAGGTTAAGGTTTGTTTTTTTGGATGAATGAATGATCCTGTTTTGGCGTTGAAAATCATTACCCCTTTTTCAGACACAATTGCCATCTCGCCATCTTCCAGATAGTGTACCTGTTTGGTGTGGGGAAGCAGTGCCGCCGCATCACTGGCCAAATAGTTTTCACCAAAACCAAAACCGATAACGAGTGGAGAACCGTTTCTGGCAGCGATGAATTTGTGATCTTTGGTATTCATCACAATCAGCGCATTTAGACCTTCCATTTCATTAAATGCTTTTTGAACGGCTTTGGTAAACATCATCCGTTTGCTGTACTCCTCTATAAGATGCACGGCAACTTCAGTATCTGTTTCAGACTGGAAAATATGTCCGGATTTAAGAAGTTTCGTTCTCAGTTGTTCGTAATTTTCTATAATGCCGTTATGTATAACGGAAATCGTGCCGGTGCAATCGATGTGAGGATGGGCGTTCTCATCCGTAACTCCTCCGTGCGTTGCCCAGCGGGTATGTCCGAAAGCAAAATTACTTGTAGGCATATCAGTCACAGTGGCTGCTCCGATTTTGCCTGCCTGCTTTTTAATGGTAATGGTGTTTGTCCCCAGTGAAGTTTTTTCCAGGGGGACAGCCGCCACGCCCCAGCTATCATAACCGCGGTACTCGAGTGTCTTTAACCCTTCCAGTACTATATTCGGTGCGTTTTTTTTAGTGCCCACATATCCAAATATTCCACACATAATGTCTCCTTATTGTTTGCAAGGCGGTAGTGTATTCCGGAAAAATGCCTGATACTAGCCAACTCAGGGTATTACGAGAATAAACCAGCCTATTTACTGCCTGCCGTTGTAGTAGTCTTACTGAAGCGATTTCCGCCGACTTCTGTTTAGTACCGGGTTTACACCCGGGGTTTTCGAGAAGTCGTTACGGTTGGGAAAACAACCGAAGGGTTTCCGCAGATACTCCCTGTACCGTCTGGTACGGGGGTCCGATTTCCGCGTCGCGCACTATATGGTGCATGACGAGACCCTTTCCTCGTATCCCGCCGCATCTTGCCGTTCGCCTTTATCTACTCTTCGTAGACGGCTCACGGTGCGATTGCTGGTGGGCCACACGCTTATTGTATTCTGTCGCTTCTATGAATCTCCTTCATGGGTATGGTAGAAGTTTGACGTGAATTCGTCAAGTTAATATGTTCCGAATGTATTTGCGTCAGGAATTTGGTTGTGTTACATGTAGTGAAGTATGAAAAGGAAAAATAAATACATTGCCATAATGGGAACGATTGGGAGTGGAAAAACGACAGCTGCACGTCTATTAAGTGAGAAGTTAACCTATCATCTTCTGGAAGAAAATTTTGGTGAAAATGCATTTCTCCCTAGATTTTATCAGGATATGCCCCGATGGGCATTTCATTCTCAGACGTTATTTTTAATGGAAAAAATAACGCAAATGTTGGATACGAAAATACTTATGCAAAAACATTCGGTAATTCAGGACACACCGTTACAACAGGATGTATTTTCATATGCTAAAGCACAACACATGTTGGGACATATCGATGATGCAGAATGGAAGCTGTATTTGAAAATATATCGTTCGTTTGAGCCGTATTTTCCGGTTCCGGACTTGATAATATATATGGAAACGCCAGTGCCATCGGTGATCTCCCGTATAAAGCAACGCGGCAGAGAATACGAACAAGAAATACCGCAAAGCTATCTGGAATTATTAGAAATGCTCAATCACAAGTGGATATCCGAACAAAAGCGTATTCCTGTTTGTCGGATTCAGACAGACACATTGAATATCGTTCGGAGTAAAATTGCTAAAGATATGTTTGTAAATCAGATTACCGCAGTACTCAAAAAAATATGAAGACGGTAAATCCACCATTGTCTTCGAGTTCAAGATGCGGGTTGTACGCGTGGGGAGGACCGGGAACTATTCGGTTGTTAGAAGCCAAGTATCAC
>JBGSYX010000065.1:0-31666 GCA_041750735.1 Cyclobacteriaceae bacterium | reverse complement strand
GGCAAAGCCGGCGTTTGCTTCGCGACTAGTGGGCCCGGTGCCACAAATCTAATGACCGGCATTGCAGACGCTCAAATTGACTCTACACCCATTGTATGTATCACTGGACAGGTTCCTGCGCATCTTTTAGGAACCGATGCTTTTCAGGAATCTGATGTACTCGGAATATCAATGCCTGTGACAAAGTGGAATTTTCAGGTTACGAAGCCCGAAGAAATCCCTACAGCGATAGCACGGGCCTTCTATATTGCCACAACGGGCAGACCAGGACCAGTCCTTTTAGATATTACTAAAAATGCACAGTTCGGTGAACTTGAGTATGAGTATAAACCCTGCAAAAAAATCAGGAGCTACCATCCCTATCCGGTGCCTAATGAACAGGACATCGATTCTGCGGCTGAAATAATCAACAATGCAAAACGACCATTTATGCTTGTTGGTCATGGAGTATTGATATCGGGCGCTGAAAAGCAGGTAAGGCAGCTTTCGGAGAAAGCCGGAATACCTGTTGCATCAACGCTTCTTGGGCTTTCTGCCTTTTCTCCTGACCATCCTAATTATGTAGGTTACCTTGGTATGCATGGTAATTATGCGCCTAACATTCTTACTAACGAATGCGATGTATTAATAGCTGTAGGCATGCGCTTTGACGACCGTGTGACAGGAGACGTAAAGCGATATGCCAGTAGTGCCAAAGTTATCCATATTGAAATAGATCCTTCCGAAATCGATAAGATCATTAAAGCCAAGGTTGGTATAAATGCGGATGCAGCCCAGGCACTTGATTTACTGATCCCAAAAGTGAATAAAGCGGAACATAAAGATTGGCTGAACAGGTTCAAGGAATTGGATAAAATGGAATACGACAAAGTCATCAAGCACGACCTCTACCCTACTCAAGGCAAAATTAAAATGGGTGAGGTTGTTCGGATGGTATCAGAGATCACAAAAGGAGAAGCCATTGTCGTTACCGATGTCGGGCAACATCAGATGGTAACTTCGCGCTATTATAAATTCAAAAAACCAAATTCCTGTATTACATCAGGGGGACTCGGAACAATGGGATTTGCACTTCCTGCCGCCATGGGTGCTCAAATTGGCAAGAAGAAAGATCTGGTTATAGCGATCGCCGGAGACGGTGGATTTCAAATGACAATTCAGGAACTCGGAACCATTTCACAATACAAAATACCCGTCAAAATCATCGTTTTGAACAATGACTTTCTCGGAATGGTGCGCCAATGGCAACAGCTTTTCTTTGACAAAAGGTATTCATTTACAGAGATGACTAACCCGGATTTTGTTAAAATTGTGGAAGGTTACAGAATTCCGGGTCAGCAGGTAACCGAACGAGGTGACCTCGAAAAGTGCATTAAGACCATGATTAAACATGATGGCCCGTATTTCCTTGAAATAAAAGTTGAAATGGAAGAGAATGTATTCCCTATGGTGCCATCGGGTGATTCAGTATCAAATATTCGATTAGAATAATATTAAAGGTTAAGAAATCATGACAGATATATATCAAGATTCCAGTGAGCAGTTGGCCGAAAAGCAATATACGCTCTCAATCCTCACTGAAGACAAGCCCGGCCTGCTCAATACTGTGACCATTGTATTCACACGTAGGAAACTAAACATCGACATGATCAACGTGTCAGCATCTGAAGTGGAAGGCGTGAGCCGATACACAATCGTTCTCACCACGACCAAAGACCAGGTGCAAAAGGTCGTTAAGCAAATAAGGAAACACGTTGATGTCCTTGGAGCATTCGTTTATGAAGAGGATGAAATTCACTACCAGGAAATAGCATTATTTAAGCTGCCAACGGAGGTATTTCTCGGAGGTGTAGAAGTAGAAACTATCGTCCGGACCAACAATGCGAGAATATTAGTTATAGAACGCGATTATACGGTTATTGAAAAAACCGGACACAAACACGAAATTGCAGCACTTTTCAAAATCCTGAAGAAATATGGGGTGATGGAATTTGTACAATCAGGAAGAATCTCTATTTCAAAATCAAAAAAGAAAACTGAGGTATTCCTCCAAGAACTGGAAAACTCAACAACACATAGTTTAAGTAATAATAACGGAAGAAAAATTTAACAATGGCAAAGATCAATTTTGGTGGCGTCGAAGAAAATGTAGTGACGCGCGACGAATTTCCATTGGCTCAGGCCAGGGAAGTAATGAAAAACGAAACAGTTGCAATCATTGGTTATGGTGTGCAAGGACCGGGACAAGCCCTTAACCTGAGGGACAATGGTTTCAACGTGATCGTCGGACAAAGAAAGCCGTCGAAATCATACGAAAAAGCCAAGAAAGATGGCTTTGTAGAAGGTAAAACATTATTTAGCATTGAAGAAGCACTTGAAAAAGGAACTGTAATCTTTTATCTCTTATCCGACGCGGCGCAGATAGCTCAGTGGCCAACAGTGAAAAGAGCCCTGAAAAAAGGCAAGACACTTTATTTTTCGCATGGATTTGGAATAACTTTCAAGGAGCGTACAGGCATCGTACCTCCGGATGATGTTGATGTAGTTCTTGTAGCGCCGAAAGGTTCTGGCACTAGCTTACGCCGCCTTTTTGTTGAAGGAAAAGGGCTGAACTCCAGTTTCGCCATTCATCAGGATTACACCGGAAAAGCGCGTGAGAAGGCCATTGCACTCGGAATTGGTGTTGGTTCCGGATATTTATTTGAAACCACGTTCAAAAAAGAAGTATACAGCGACCTCACCGGCGAACGCGGTACACTTATGGGCGCTATCCAGGGATTATTTGCTGCACAATATGATTTGCTTCGCGCCAAAGGTCATACACCATCAGAAGCTTTTAATGAAACCGTGGAAGAAGCCACACAGTCACTTTACCCACTCATTGCTGAAAACGGCATGGATTGGATGTATGCCAACTGTTCTACTACAGCCCAAAGGGGAGCACTGGATTGGTGGAAAAAATTTCGCGACGCAACAGCACCAGTATTCAAAGAATTGTATGAAAACGTGGCCGCGGGTATCGAAGCACAAAAGTCGATCGATTCCAATAGTCAACCCGATTATCGGGAAAAATTGGAAAAGGAGCTAAAAGAACTACGTGAATCGGAACTTTGGCGTACTGGTGCTGCCGTACGAAAATTAAGACCAGAAAACACTTAAACCTTTATACAGGATTGTCTCAAAAGTATTTATTGCTCAGATTCAATGGATTTGAACCTGATTCTAATATCAGGCTGACTTCAACTTCGGCTTGACAGAAATTAAGAAATACCTTTGAGACAAGTCCTTCTCTTCTAAACACATCAATTAATATGGCTGATCGATTATATATTTTTGACACTACACTCCGGGACGGCGAACAAGTACCAGGCTGTCAACTCAATACAGTTGAAAAAATTGAAGTTGCCAAGCGACTCGAAGAATTGGGTGTGGACGTCATCGAGGCTGGATTTCCGATTTCCAGCCCTGGTGATTTCAATTCCGTGGTGGAAATCTCCAAAGCTGTAACCTGGCCAACCATTTGTGCCTTGACAAGAGCTGTAGAAAAAGATATTGATGTAGCCGCACAAGCGTTAAAGTATGCCAAGAAGGGCCGTATCCATACCGGCATCGGAACATCCTTCTACCACATTAAATACAAACTCAATAGTAATGAGGATGAAATCATAGAAAGAGCAAAACGCGCTGTGGCCTATGCAAAAAAGTATGTGGAAGATGTAGAATTCTATGCCGAAGATGCCGGACGCACAGACAACGAATATCTGGCAAAAGTCATTGAGGCAGTAATAACAGCCGGTGCAACAGTAGTGAATATTCCGGACACCACCGGTTATTGTTTGCCGCCCGACTATGGATCTAAAATTAAATTCCTGAAAGAAAACGTCAAAAACATCGATAAGGCCATCATTTCCACGCATTGCCACAATGACCTTGGTATGGCCACCGCCAACACCCTTGCCGGTATAATGAACGGAGCACGACAGGCCGAGGTGACCATAAACGGAATCGGTGAACGCGCTGGAAATACGTCGCTTGAGGAGGTTACCATGATTTTGCGGAGTCACAAAGAACTCAACATCGATACAAATATTAATGCAAAGAGCATTTATCTGATGAGCCGTACCGTCTCAAATCTGATGAATATGCCTGTGCAACCTAATAAAGCAATCGTAGGTCGTAACGCCTTTGCGCATTCGTCCGGTATTCATCAGGATGGTGTGCTGAAAAATCGTGAAAATTATGAGATTATTGACCCTAAAGATGTTGGTATCAATGAATCAAGTATTGTGCTTACCGCCAGAAGCGGTCGCGCTGCATTGAAACACCGACTGGCAATACTTGGATTCGATATTGACAAGGTCAGGTTGGATGCCGTTTATGAGGAATTTTTAAAGCTTGCCGACAAGAAAAAGGACATTAAGGACGAAGACATTGCACTTTTGGTTGGTGATGTGAAAAAAGAAGATAGAAAGATAAAGTTAGAATACTTGCAGGTAGTAACAGGAAAAGGATTACAACCCATGGCCTCTTTGCGATTGTCCATTGCCGGAGAATTGTTCGATGCCACCTCCAGCGGAAATGGCCCGGTGGATGCGGCCATTAAGTCCATTAAACAGATTATCAAGAAAACTGTAATTCTGGAAGAATTCCTTATACAGGCCATCACGCGCGGAAGTGACGACGTAGGTAAAGTTCACATGCAGGTAATGCATGAAAACCAGGTTTATTATGGATTTGGTGCAAATACAGATATTGTAACGGCTTCAGCAGAGGCATTTATCGACGCCCTGAATAAAATACCGGCTAAGTTTTCAACACAGTAATTCCTTATGGTGATTTTATTAAACCTGAATCGGGTATGGTGTTTCAGACATTTTACTCATCATATTAATACTCCATAATAATTCAATTACCATATCTTATTTCATGGAATCGTTTTTCGCAGAGCATTTAGGTATTAGCCATAATTTATTTGCCTACGTGGTGCTCCCTCTGTTAATTTTTCTTGCGAGGGTTGCTGATGTTTCCATCAACACGGTGCGGATCATCTTCGTCATGGCAGGCCACAAATTTATATCGACATTGTTGGGATTTTTCGAATCCCTAATTTGGCTTATGGCCATAGGACAAATTTTTCAACATTTGAATAGTTGGGTGTCCTATCTAGCTTATCCGGGTGGATTTGCAACAGGCATCCTCGTTGGCATGCTTATCGAAGAGCGGCTCGCTTTCGGAAAAGTAATAGTAAGGGCGATAACACCAGAAGACATTACTGACATTCTAGAATATATGAAGGAGAATGGAATCCGATTCACGTTGCTCAAAGGCGAATCTGTATCGGGTAAGGAGAATGTCCTATTTTCAGTAGTTAAACGTGATCAATTGGATGCCCTAATTCAGCATTTCAACATACACATCCCTCAGGCGCTTTTCACAGTAGAATCGGTAAAAAAAGCCAGCGATACGGGCCTCCTGGCAGAACCCCCGAGCAGGCGTGGAATAGGATCATGGCTTGGGTCAATTAAACGGCGATAGCTGTTTATTGAACTGCATTATCTCGTCACGTTTATCTTCTTATCACTTATACAATTCTTCCAATAATCCAGTAGCTTCAGAATGTACTTCCGGTGCGGTTTCAGGTCCGAGTGAATTTACTTCACCATAGGGGGCGTGATCACTGCCATATGTATATGGTGACTCTTCATCCCACTGGCTTTTTGGGATTATATACCCGACCATGTCATTGGCCATGCCAAACAAAAAGTTGTATTCACCCTTCATCTGGGCCCGGATGAACGGCACTTCCTGAGGTTGCATCACAAAGTCCTGACCTTCCGGCGCTTCTACTCCACCATTGACAATTTCAGGGTAAATCTCGCCTGGTACAGTGACAAAGTGAGCCGGACCTATTGAAAAAGCAGCCATCTCAGAGCGAGCCTTCATCCAGCCTGTCATACCCCGGTTTAGAACACCAAGCAATGCGCCCAAACGAAAATATGGATTCTGGAAAGCCAGTGTAATACTTTTTGCGCGAAGTGAAATGCTGGCCTTATCTACAATTTGGGTTGAACTATCCAGGGCTGAAAGTGCGAGAAAAGCGAGAAACTCACCCTGTGCTTTAGCCTTATCGAAACCAGGCTCCTTGTAGGCTTCATGGGAAAAATGATCTTTTACCTCCAGGCTTGGGTGTGTAGTCATAAGCCCACCAATAGCACCATTAAAATACACTGAAATCCCACCTTTGCCAGCAATGATCAGGTTGTCGCCCTGGTAAACTCCCTTTTCCATTCCCTCTCGGATAAAATGCGGAAAATCAGAAGTGATATCGAGGTTTTTACTCCAAAGTGTCTCCGGATGATCAGCCCAGGCTACAAGAGTTCCAAGTGTTTCTCCGCTTTCCAGAGAAACGGCCTGTATAATTCGCAATCCCGGATCATAGACATAAGGTTTACGTGTATCCATCACCACTGAAAGCGCATCATTCTCATTAATTGCAAATTTGATTGATGCTTTCTGGAGGCTTGAAGCAGCCTGGTCGATTGAAAGGGCAGTCTGTCTTTTGAGATAATCCATGTACTCTGGATTAACACCGCTTTTCAGATAGGACTCACCCCACAAGCCCAGCAAATCCGGCGCTTCATGGGTATGGGTTGAGCTAATCACTGAATATGTGATGCCTGATTCCGGATTTACGTAGCTACGCACATCAACTACATCATCATGCATAAAGCCTATAGCATCGATGGATGTAAGTGAAATCCTTGATTTTCCATCATCAAATACCACTGTTCTCGCCCATAAATCATCATGCACGCCATTGGCTGCCCGTTTATTATCGAATCCGGCAATCCAGATCGGATCGAATTTTCCGTTACCGTTCAAATCCTCGTAGGTATCACCATCCTTAGGATTATATTGTGCATCATTATTTGCATCCGCCCACCGGTCATGGATTTCGGGTGTAATTGTTACTGCTGCAAATCCAACCATGATATCACCCGGTATCTCGTTTTTTATGTTTATATCAACAGAATACCCTGGATGACGGTCACGTGTATTGAAATAGAAAAAAACCAAGAGCGCCAGAAATAGCATTGCTACCACAACACCTAAAAATTTGATCGCCTTCTTCATATAGTTTTGTATTTTAGAGTTATTGGTTTTTTACCATTCACCGAAAAAATGATGTTTTTTTGATTTCAAGGTAATAAAAAAGCCCGGAATAAATCAATTACCCGGGCTGCTTGTCTGTTTTTGTGAGGTTCTATTACATAGCAAATTTCAATACCCTCGGATGAACGAGCCGTTCATAATCGCGGTATGTCATCTGGATAATTTCCGAATGTGTCCCAGCGTTAAATGCGATTTCATCGTCTTCTGTGAGTACTTTAGCGGCGTACACCACCATATTATATAAATTACCAAATGGTGGCATAGCGCCTGTTTCACAATCAGGAAACATGTATTTGAATTCTTGCTCAGATGCTAAGCGGACTTCCTTTTCGCCTGTGATTTCGCGTAGTACATTAAAATCGACATTGAATGTGGCGGGAAGCACTGCCATGGCCATTTTATCATGAATCATGATCATCACGGTTTTCACCATATTTTTTCCGGGAATATGGGCTGATGCCGCTACCTGCTGGGCAGTGTAGGCATGAGGATGCTTTATAGAAATGTAAGGCACCTCGTACCTGTCGAGAAATTCTTTTAGTTTTTTGGATGGCATAATTGTGGGTTTTATGTGATAAAATAGTGCCGAATTTTACCATTGCTGGATTATCCCTGTGGGAACCGAGAGCCTAAAGGCAATAATGGAATGTGTATACAGATAATACGTTATTCGGACCTATAAAGTGTGGATTATTAGAAGGTTTTTACGATTATTCACTTTTATACACCTTTCCGTCCTTCATAACAAACGCAACATGCTGCAACACAGCAATATCTGCAATAGGATCTGATTTCACAGCAACAATGTCCGCGTAAAAGCCAGGGCGCACTTGCCCAAGTTTTGCTTCCATCCGGAGCAATTTGGCAGGTTCGATGGTTGCTGACTGTATAGCTCCTTCGGGTGTCATACCGGCTGTTACCATATAACCAAACTCTTTCGCATTATCACCATGAGGCGAAACGCCACAATCAGTTCCAAAGGCTATTTTCACCCCTTTTTTATAAGCCTTTCCAAAGGTACTGGTCATTTGCGCTCCTACAAATTTAGCTTTGGGTACTATTATTGCCGGGTAATATCCGTCTATTTCGGCCTTTTCCACGGTGAAATACCCTGCTGAGAGCGTCGGCACGTAGTATGTACCCCGCTCAACCATCAAATCCATTGTTTCTTCAGACATAATGGAGCCATGCTCTATACTGGTAATTCCAGCCATTACAGCTCTTTTCATCCCTTCATCGCCATGTGCATGAGCGGCGGTTATCATACCAAGGTCATTAGCTGCTTCAACAATACCGGCTAGTTCATCCATGGTAAACTGTGGTGCAACACCATTTGCCGCCAGGCTTAGTACACCACCAGTTGCTGTAATTTTTATTACCTGAGCGCCGTTTTTATATTGCTGGCGTACTGCTTTACGTGCTTCTTCCCTACTGTTGACTACGCCACTAGCGGGACCAGGATCTCCCATGAGGTCGGCCCGGTAACCGTTTGATGGATCAGCGTGACCGCCAGTAGTGGCGATAGCTTTACCGGCAGAAAATATTCTGGGACCATCCACTTTTCCTGCCGCAACAGCATTGGACAGTGAAGTGTTCACACCCGATCCTCCCAAATCACGAACCGTGGTGAATCCAGCCTTTAGCGTCCTTAGGGCATACATCTGGGCATCATAGGAAACATCCGCAGTACTTTTTGTGAATTCATCAAGATAGGCGGAAGGCGACGATTCAAACTCCAAATGGACATGCATATCCATAAATCCCGGCATTACCCAATAGTCTGATAAATCGATGAATTCATCACTTTTTGGTTTCACGGACAACACTTCCTTCACTGTATTACCTTCAACAAGTACGTATTGGTTTTTAACAAATTTTCCAGTCTCGGAATCAAACAGGTATCCTGCCTTGATGACAGTCGTCTGGGCATTGAGTGCAATTGAAATATAAAGGCATGGGAGTAATAGAGCTGTTAAGCGGTGAATGTTCATAGGTTCAGTTTTAGTTTTATCCGGACAAGATAATTAAAAAATCGAATTCGACATCGCATGCAGCTTCAGGATACATTTTGCTCCATTAGATGTATATTTGAAAAACACTTTTTAGATGCGTCCACATCAGCTCAGGTTTTTTATTGTTAGCCTTTTGTGCTTTTACTATGCACCAAATTCAAATAGTCTAAAAGCCCAGGGTATTTCTACGGAAGGCAAGGAATTTTGGGTCGGGTTTATGACCAATTGGTTGCAAGATCCCAACAACCCGGTAATTCTGGAATTATATATCAGCGCTGACGATACTACCAGCGGCGTAGTTACCATGCCACTGCAGTCACAATTTACACCTATTCCATTTACTGTTTATCCTAATGTAACGAGGCAATTAAACATACCCACTTCGCTGGCAATGGCCTCCGGCACAAACATCATTGAGAATAAAGGCCTATTTGTTGAGTCAGATAATACTATTAGCCTATACGCCATGAATAAGAGGCAATACAGCGCCGACATGACAGTGGTGCTGCCAACATTTTCTCTGGGGAATAATTATTATGTTCTATCCCATTGGGAAGATGGCAACCGCAACAACAATGCAAACTCCGACTCCGAATTTTTAATCGTAGCAATTACCAACAACACCGAAGTGGAAATCCTTCCCTCAGTAGCGACCCTTGGCGGAAATCCGGCTAATGTGCCATTCCGTGTGACTTTACAGAAAGGACAATCTTACCAGGTAAGAGCAAAAGCCGACCTCACCGGCAGCCATATTTACGCAAGTAAAAACAGCAGTTGCAACAATTTTGCTGTCTTTTCGGGCAATATGTACACCCAGGTTGGCAAATGCGGAACCCTGAACGGCCACGACCACCTCTATGCCCAGATGTATCCTACTAATACCCTTGGTAAAAACTTTATTGTCGTTCCGCTCGAAAATCGCTATGGTGGTGATGTCATTAAGCTATTGGCAACACAGGACAACACAGCGATCATAGCCGGCGGACAAACTTATGTTCTTAACGCCGGGAAATTTGTACAATTGCTTTCCGCCCAGGTGATGTCGGTTTCATCGGACAAACCGATTGCCGTAGGGCAATATAGCCGGACAATGGATTGCGATGGGACACTCGGCGATCCGTTTTTAATTCCAATAAGTCCCAATGAGCAGATGCTTAAGAAAATCACTTTTAACGCCCCCAGCATCGCTACACTTTCCAGGTATTCTCTCAATGTAGTCATAAAGAAAACTGATATCCCAAACATAACCCTGGACAATGCGAAAGTCGGTAATGTGTTCATAGAAATACAGGGAAGCGAATACGCATACGCCCGAATCGGCATTGCCGGCGGCAACCACACGATCAGAGCCACTGGCGGTTTTATTGCTTATGTTTATGGATTTGGCCAGAATGAATCATTTGGCTATGCTACCGGTGCCAGCCTCGGCAATCTCAACATAGATTTCATAGTAAAAGATCAAAATCCCATGACACCCATTGACAGCCTTTGCCTTGGCTCGCCGATTACTTTCCAGCCGGTGGTCGATTCTATATACAAATCCTTCGAATATCGCTTTGGTGACGGGAGCTATTTGTTTACCGATGAGGACACAGCGGTGACTCATCATTATTCTAAACCTGGTGAATACCTGGTAGAAATGAAAGCTTCCACAGGTAATGACGATTGCTCCGGAGGAAATGAAGAAGTCTCCATTAAAAAAATCCGCGTCATAGAGCCATCTGCAAAAGTACTTGGTCCAAGATCGGTCTGCCCGAATACCGGTGATGTGGAATACGTCCTTGTGAGCAAAGACATACAGGACTATCAGTGGCTGGCCCAGGGCGGAACAATCATCACTCCTACGAATAATGATACCATACGAGTTGACTGGGGCGAAACAAATAGTGGGGCTGGTGTACAATTCATTACCACTAACCGATACGGCTGTGTAGCAGATACAGTAAATTACCCTGTAAAAATCAATGTCCAGCTTGATCCTGAAGCCCCGTTCGGTCCTGATACCCTTTGTTCCGATGCTATCACCGACATCCCCTACTCCGCCTATTTTACAAGTGCATCCATGTATCAATGGGCCACTGACTTTGGCTATATCACTGATGGCGATGGCACCAACAAAGTAAATGTATCCTGGAATTCATGGGGAATTGGTAAATTATGGTTTAACCAAATAAGCGTAACAGATACCGTTTGCGATGGTATGTCCGATACGCTGACCGTTTACATTCAGAGAAATCCTTCGCAAATGGGCGAGATACTCACCGAAAGGGATACTTTTTACCTGGGCGAAGACATTCGGCTCTCGCTGGATGCCGATACGCTTTATCGATTTGCCAATTGGGAATTTGACGACGGCACCGTTTATGATAGCATAAGCGCTACAATGGAATTTTCGCACCTATTCAATTGTGATGGAATACATAAGGTAAAAGCGGTAGTCTATGATACCGGTACAATATGCAGTGAAACCATGGCGATTATTGAAAAGGAAATTTATATCATTCCGCCAGAAGTCGAAATTACAAGTGTATCCGTTTCAGACTCCCGGCTAAATGCCCTGATTATTTCCCTACTATGGAAAAACAATGCTTTTTATACCAAAGACCTGACGCTATACCGACGGAAGGCAGGAGATTCAAGTTGGTCTGTGGTGACTAAACTGGACGCGGGACAGACCTCATACACAGACAACAATCTTGAGCCTGGCAAATATTCCTATGAATATAAAGTGGAAACAAACGGAGATTGTCCGGATCCAATTACCTCAGAAATTCATCAAAGTATACTTCAGGAAATAAGTCAGGATAAGCAAGTGTCGGCAACTATTAGGTGGAGCAATTATATGGGTTGGGAACAGGGGGTTGAACATTATGAAATATGGCATAGCATCGACAGCGGCGAGTACAAATTGCTCGAAACATCTTCAGAGGGGCAATTCACGATACTTAATGAAGGTCAGGGTTTTGATCATTGTTTTTACATCATCGCCAAGGAACGCAACGGTAATGACGCGTTCTCCCGTTCAAACACCAGCTGCGCTGCTTTCATACCTGAAATAAAAACTTATAATATTATTACACCGGACGGTGACCGATTTAACGAGAACTTTGTCATTGATAATATTGAAAATTATCCAAAGAGTGTTCTGTCTATCCTGAATCGCTGGGGAGACGTCATATATAAAGTAACCGGTTACAATAACAATTGGAGTGGAAAAGTCAATGGAAAACTGGTGGCGCCCGGCACTTATTATTATGAGCTTGAACTCAATGAATCCCGCAATGAAGTGAAATTCGTCAAAGGTTTCTTTTCAGTTTTATATTAACAATTACCTGATTAAAAATAAAGTAATTCCGCTAAATCGAATTTTATAAAGGTTAATTTAGAAAAAAGATTGTTATGTCTGACGAGGTTCTATATGCGTCCTGTATCAAATTCATTAAAGAAGTAATTATAACTCATACTGGGAAGACAGTCGTTCAATTCACGGACTTCTATGATTCCATCAATACAATCAACGATCATACAATCAGGGAAATAAAACTTACTGATCCGACTGAATCAGCGAAAATCCGCCAAATTGTTTACAAACACCAACAGCGGAAAATGGATAAATTCAAGGACTTCTATACTGATATAGGGAACCCATATCCCCAAATAAACATCGAAGAACTTGCTCTGAAATCTGCTGAGTTTATTTCAGCTTTTCCGACATATATAGTGCAGGAACAGGCTCCTGAGAGGTTTCATGCTCAGCCCGGAAATTCCACAATAATAAAGTCGCTAAAATTCTTTAAGCGTGGCCTTTTTAGTATTACTGTGATCCCAAGAAGGATAGTCAACGTTTCCTTGCATTTATTTGGCAAAAGCCCAAAACCAATTCATTATTGGAATCATACAGTTCCTGTACGGGAGATCGCCGGATATGTCATCTATCAACATATGCCGCAAGGACTCCATAGGATTTTAGAGGATTTTAATCTAAAAAGCCTTCGAATCTCGAAAGCATTTTTTGAAAGAGATCAGATGTTAAACCATTGGCTGCTTCGCCTGTACGCTGATTCGAGTGTAGATTTTAAGGTTGAAAAACACGATTCCGAGGATGCATTAGCGCTTGATGCACTTTATAAGAATTTTATAGCCGATACAGAGGACCTTGCCATTGAGTGTGATAAATACATCATTGCATTGAGTGAAGTAATGGGTACAATAGACTATCCGGTCTGGCAATTGCGTTGGAAAAGCAGAAAAAGTAATACTTCCCGCGTACGCTTAGGGATAGAAACGCAGCTCCAAAACTGGGGAAACACAACATTTGCACTTTTAGAAGACTGGAAGATAGATCAGGAGATTTATTGGCTTAAGGTGAATGTCGAAAAATCGGTCAATGCGCTTGCCGATGCTCTCCTTGAAAAGCATGAGCAAATAGTTGAACACCTTAAAATAGCTTGCTACAAAATCGGATTGCTGAAACAGGAAATCATTGAATTGCTCACAGTCGAAAAGGCAGAGTATGGGAAACTGGTAATTCACGCCCTGGAAAAACTGAAGACCGGGCCAACGAAACAGAACCTGGTTCTGACTGTTGAGCAATTAATAAGCTACAATCTTCCGGTAAAGATCAACGATTTTGAACAGCACCTGGTCAATCAAATTAATCAACTTTCCGAAAAAAGATGGCTGACTCAGAAGTCCGACTACTCGGAATCCTTGAAAAAGTCAGACCTCAGCTCGTTTTCTCTCCGGGAGCTCGTCATGGCCGGTTGCTTCCCGAAATTATCGGAGCAATGCGCTTCCCTGAAGCTAAAGACCGTTTCAGAGATCGAAAGGCTCCGGTATGAAATACTCAATATCGAAGAAGTAGTTGCCTTTAATCTTTCCTCACTTATACACCATGAAGAAACTGAGTCTGTAAGCGCGGTAGATATCCCCGCTCTTATTAAGGAAGGCATGGAGCGTTCTGTAGCTAAAATCGAATTCATTGCATTGGAAGTCGGCAAATTCGGAGATACGATGGCAGACCAGCTCAAAAAGATTACCTACGACTTCAATACCGCCACTCTGGCCCTGACCAAAAACGAGAGCGCCTTCGAACTTCGCATCATTGTGATGAAGGCGAAAGCGCTGAAAAAAACCGAAGAATTTGGTATCCGCATGTGGAATTATATCAAATCCAGATTCACTTCTTACCTTCAAAAATCGAAGAAAGTCATATCAGACATAGATGCCTTTATCACCCCATGGCGTCGCAGAATCGGCCTCGGAACGTCTGAAAGCGGCATTTCGTCGGAATTGTCAGATTTTCTGTCAGAAGCCCATAAGCGGATCAATAACCTGCCGGTCATTTACCAGCGGCTCTACCGCATCCAGCCTTTGACGGAGATGAGTTTTTTTATCGGTAGGGAAAAGGAAATCAAGGAATTGATCCATGCCTACAAAAGTCACAAAGATTTAAAATTTGCCCCTACCGTAATCGTCGGTGAAAAATGGTGTGGGCATACTACGCTGATAAATTATATTAAAGCAAAACATCTTGATAAATCTATCGTCCTAACTGGCGAACTCAAACTGAATATCAGTACATCAGGTGAGTTTTATGAATTTTGGAAAACTTTGCTCAAAAAGGACACCATTGAATCGATGGATGCATTGATAGAAATTCTACGTACCGAATATAATGGCAAAACGATTATTATAGAAAATATCCACAATTTTTACCTCCGCACCATCAACGGCTTTGAAAACCTAGATCTGTTTATACGGCTTGTCACCATGACTTATACTTATGTATTCTGGCTGTTCAGCGCTAATAAATACGCCTGGAATTACCTATGCAAAACCAAGGACATAGCTGGATATTTTGGATATGTCATCGAAATGAAACCATATAGTGACCAAGAACTCCGCGAATTGATTGTGAAGAAAAATAGTGTGAGCGGCTACCGAATACAATTCCAGCAGTCGGACAGCAATGAACAGGACAAGAAATTCCAGGCTTTAGACGAAAAGGAAAAGCAAACATTCTTACGAGATCAGTTTTTCAAGGATTTGAATTCCTATGCTAAGGGCAATATCTCCCTCGGACTTGCCTATTGGCTTTTGGCCACCGGAAAAATTACCGAAAACACCATAGAGATCGTCAAATTCCAACCACCAGATCTTTCCTTTATAAAGCAACTCAACGCAGAAAAAATATTTATCCTGTTTTTGATCATCATGCACGATGGCCTTACTATAGAGCAGTTGAGCCGTGTTTATAAAAAACCCATCAACACCGTACAACTCTTAGTGATTATGCTCCTGGATGATGGAGTCCTCATTGAACGATCCGGCTGGTACGAGGTCAATCCACTAATATACCGGCAAACAATAGAAGCGTTAAAGGCCAGAAACCTCATCAATTGATATGTACCATTACAAAAAATACCATATCATTTCTAAAATGAAAGACAAATCACCAGTACTTTATTTATTTAAGGCCGTCTTGATAGTCCTATTACCTATCTTGTGTTACAATCCTGCATTCTCTCAAACAGTTACTGACTCCATTACATTTACCTTCGATTCGACCTCCTTAGAGGCAACCACCTCACATACTGATACCGATTCGGTGACTGTGAAGCTTACCAACCCTATCGATCCGGTTTACAAAGTGCTCACGACAAGTAAAATTTTGGGTTCAATCTTAGTATTGGTACTAACCTATTTCGGAATAAATATTGGTATAAGAATTCTTCGTTTCCTTGCAGAAAAAAACACTAGGCATCGGTTGACGATTACCGGACTTATTCCACTTTTCAGAATATCGACCTGGTCAGTATCCATCTTTATTGTTATTGCGGGAATCATTTCTCCATCCATGGCAACTGTCATAGCTTTTTCGGCATCCGTCGCCGTTGCTGTCGGTTTTGCCTCACAGGATATTCTAAAGAACATCTTTGGCGGTATCATGATTATTTTTGATCAGCCATTCAAGGTAGGTGATAAAATAGAAATAGGCAGCTATTATGGGGAAGTGATAGAAATCGGTCTGCGCTCGACACGAATCGTAACGCCGGATGATAGCGTTGTTAGCGTACCTAACTCGGAAGTAATGAACCAGTCCGTGTCAAATGCCAACACCGGCGAACCCAACTGTCAGGTGGTTGCGGAGTTTTATCTGCCCATTGATGTAGATACAGAGAGAGTTAGAAAAATAGCAATTGAGGGAGCCCAGGTGTCGCGCTATATATATCTTGATAAGCCTATCGTGGTATTGTTTTTCCAGGAAATGTTTGAAGACAGGAGTTACCTGAAAATGAGACTTAAAGCGTATGTAATGGATATCAGGTTTGAATTCCCCTTCAAGAGCGATATGACAGAGCTGGTTTTAAGAGCCCTATTGGAGGAAGGGATAATAAGTCGCGAAGATTATAGTTGAATCAGTAATATCGCCCAATCATAGGGTGATCCACGATGGTTTTCTTCAGCTCCAAAGGATCGATCGTTCCCATTTTTTTATAAACTATCTTTCCTCCGGGTTCTATAAGTGCAGTATATGGCAACGCCCCATCCCATTCCGGATCAACAGCTGCGATGAGTTTGTAGATATCGGGGTCGGTAAATATGTAGTTTTTCATGGCAGCATGTTTTCCGCTCAGAAACTTCAGCGCCTTATCCTTATGTTCGATACGATCAGCACTGAGCGAAACAAATTCGAAATCCCTCTCCATGTACATGCGATGAATATTTACAAATTCCGGGAATTCAATGACGCACGGTCCACACCAGGTCGCCCAGATATTTACTAATACCAGTTTATCCGATCCGTTTTTCATCAAATTTTTAACACCTACAACATCCAATTCTTGAATACTGACAGGTTTTACGTCCCAGTCTTTGTTGATTTTATCAGTCCATTCCATCTTCCAACCCCATTTTACAGAGCATCCAAAGGTCTTGGTTTCAGGATAGAGTATTTCAGACCCGATTAATACGGCTTCAATGGCATTTCGTAAATCATCTGCATTTGCCGAGCCAGGCTTTTCTATACCATCCAACCTGCCTGCATATTTGAGTTTTCTGCTTTTGTCAAAAACAAAGGCATGAGGCGTGGCAACAGGCCCGTATTTCATGGATGCTTGCTGTGCGTCACCATCATACAGGTATACAAAATTGTACCCTTTATCTTTAGCCCTTTGCTTCATTTCATCAAATGAATCTCCCATATCAGAATAGCCTCTTTCCTCCAAAAGTACCGATTTCGGGGCGTTTGGTGAAATAGCCACGATACGTACCTTTTGATCACGGTAGTCGTTGACAAGGGAAATCATTCGGTCTTCATACGCCTGGGCTGTTGGACAATGATTGCAGGTAAATATGATAACCAGGACTTCTGAATCCTTAAAATCATTTAACGAATAAGTTTTCCCATCTATTCCCGGTAAGCTGAAATCCGGTGCCTCTGCAAGAATTTCCAGCGTCTTTATATCTTCCTTTGGCGGCATTATTTGCAGGTCGCCTGTATTCACAGCTGAACCAATAGAGTCGGATGCACTGGATTCAGAACTATTTTTTTTTTGGTCGCAACTATCAAAAGAAAAAAGTAAAACGGCCAGCAGGCAATTGAACAATACGTATCGTTTCATTTATAAGTATGGTGAGATTCAATATAAAGTTAGAAGAAAGTATGACAACATTCCTGATTCCTGAGATTTTGAACAAATGGCAGCCAATATCAACTTTCGCTTGATTTTGGCTGCGCTCAAACTTGCTTATAGCGGTTATTTTTACTAAAACACCTTAGCCTCGGACACTGGCTGTGGGTATACGCTTCACAAGATCCTGCGTTTGATCAAAACCTTCCTGTCCAATCGTAAAACAATCAATATAATCCCGGCTGAGAGCGAATTGCAGGCATTCATCGACTTTATCAGTGAGGGCTCCAGCTCCAAAAATTTTCATGCCTATGATCGCTTTCCCCTGTTGTTTCATCTTTTTCAGGACCGGTACAACTTCATCAACAGCGCCATCCATTTGAGAGGCGTATGGATTTATCCGTGCTAAATCTACCTGTACCCAATCGGAATCAGCAGCAGCCTGTAACGCTCCCATCGTATGACAACTAACCCCGTGGGCCTTTATGATCCCATCTTCTCGAGCTTGAGCGAGCACTTCCATGGCTCCTTGCTTCAGAGTTGGCCAGTTAGGGTCAGTCATAAAATGCAACAGGACTATGTCGAGGTAGTCTGTACCCAATTCTTTACGGAAACGGTCCAGATCACTCTTCATTTCATCTGCAGTTGTGGCATGGGTTTTCGTCATTATTACGACCTTTTCACGGGGTACAAAGGTAAGCCCTGCCTTCAAATGTGGGTGCGTTCCATACTGATCTGCAGAATCCCAGAAATTTATACCCTGATCATAGGCAGCATGAAGCAACTCACCAAGTCCTTGTACACCGAGTTTCCTTGTCTGGTTAGACTGACGATTAACACCATGGGTACCAGTACCCATTGCCAGGCGGGAAAGCTTAACACCGGTGTTACCGAGCATCACCTGATCTGAAGCATATTTCTTGGTTTCAGAAGCAAAAACATGATGCGGAAAAGGATTCAAGGCTAATAATCCGGCGGAAAGTGCTGATGCTTTCAGGAAGTCGCGCCTTTTGATCATTCCGCTTTTAGGGCAAACGTGGAAATGTCGATGGTCTTTCATGGTTTATGTTTTTTTGATGTGGAAGGAATAAAGATGGAAAAAATAAGCAAATTCTCCAAAAACGATCAATGACTTGCATACTTACTAAACGCAGACAAAGGGAACCTATTTTTGATCTTTGCTTATTTGTTGATTTGTTGATTTGCTTATCTGTTTGTCTGTTTAATTAATTTTTGTGATTTGCGGTTTGGAGTTTGATTTTTCAGTGCTATTCGACAATTAAGGCAAGCTTGACTACTTCTTCGGATACATTTTCAAACATACAGGTTTTGGAGTTTGTACCTCTACTCCGTTACTGATAAGTTTGCCTGTTGCTGCGTCAATTTTAAAAACAACAATATTGTTTGTCCCCTGATTTGCTACCAACAAAAATTTTCCCGTGGGATCGATCATGAAATTCCTGGGAGTTTTACCTTTCACAGAATGATGCGAAACCACCTTGAGTTTTCCGGATGCCTGATCTATCTGGTAAACCACGATGCTGTCGTGCCCTCTGTTCGACCCATAAACATACCGACCGTCCTTAGATATGTGTATATCAGCACATGAATTCTGACCGGTGTAATCAGCCGGCACCGTAGATACCGATTCAATTTCTGATAGGTTCCCGGATTTAGCATCATACGTACATGCGGTTACTGTTGAATTGAGCTCGTTGATGATATAGGCAAACTTTTGATTTGGGTGAAAATCCAGATGCCTTGGTCCTGCCCCGGGTGCCAAAGCGAATTCACCTTTTTGAATCAATTTGACCGGATTGTTGCCTATGGAATAGGTAATGACTTTGTCAATACCCAAATCAGCTGATAACGCATAGCCAAATTTTTTATCGAACATAATTGTATGTGCATGCGGTGCGCTCTGTCTCGAAGTGTTGGGCCCGGAACCGGAATGTTGAACCATGCTGCCTGGCAATAATTTACCTGTAGATTCAACCGGCAATAAAGCCACTGTTCCACCGCCATAATTAGCAACTACGGCAAAATCACCGCTATGGTCAATGCTTACATAACATGGTCCTGCTCCGAGACTCGATTGATGGTTAATAAAGTTCAATGAACCATCGAGCGGATTGATTGAAAAGGCACTTACGACACCGGTTTTATTTTGACCTTCACTTACCTCGTTCACAGCCAATAGAATTTTTTTCTTGGGATGAATAGCCAGATAGGATGGATTTTTTACGCCTTTCACGGTATTGATATATTTCAATTCACCACTTAAAGCATCAAATAGGAAGATAGCGATCCCCTCCTCTTCGGTTTCAGTGTAGGCGCCAACATACAGGAAATACTTATCCGATTCTGAACTAAGGGTATTTTCGCTTCCCGTCGGGTGTGGCAGTAGCATGGCAAATAGTAAAATAATCAAGTACGTCATAAAGGTTAATTTAATTTGTTGGGTTCAGCGTCTTATTAGCCGCCAGAACAAGGAACATAAAATTCGTGGCGCCTCCCCCCATCACATATTCCGTCTGCTGCCATAAGTATGGCCATTCAAGCAATTCAGGATAATCCGGCCTGATCAGTGCTGTGCCGGATACCACGCCACCTGGTATATATGACCAGTCGGCACGGTTAACTCCATATGCCACGATCACAGACTTGGAACCAACTCCTGAGGCAAAGGAGGCATTGTTGGCTCCAGGATGGCAGCCCAATACAAAATCCATAGCATGAAGCATATAATCTGATTTGAATATTTCCGGGAAACGGCTATGCAAGTAATACTGCTGAACACCAAATTCCTGAATCCCCCATCCGGCACCCCAGATATTTGGTTTATAAGGCACGCCATATGGAGTCTCCGTTTGGGCCAATTCTACTTTTGCCTGGTAGGCTACTACAGAATCTTGAACTACCTGCTTTGCTGTGGCATCCTCCAATAAGTTCCATACTCGAGCCAACAGCCATACCGAACGTTCCGGGTTTTTGACAAGTGTTCCATGATTTTCCTGTATAAATGCCAAATATTGTTTGTCTCCAGTGGTTAATAGTAATTCAACAGCAGCGTTCAATTTCCGGCCGGGTTCGGCCTTAGCATTGGCTTGCCAAAGTTTTTCAGCTATATCAATACATCGCTGTGAAAGCTGGGGATTATACCCTTTTAGCGCCCTTGCTGAAGCAGCTAGTCCTGCTGCTGTCGTCAACTCACGACCTGGATTTTCTTCCGTAAACACCCATCTATCATCAGCTATTCCCGACCTATTTTGATTAATTTCGCCTGTATCAAGGGCGGAATTATAAACCAGGTTATCGGTCATTGCCGAACCGTCACCAAGAAGCACGTACTGTCTCAATGTTGGTGCTATAATTCCCCGGTACAACCTGCCCAATGCATCATAACCACCAATAACTGATAAAACTCCATGTTCAATTTGTTGGAGTATATCGTTTTTCCCGTCCGGTCTATGCATTTCTACCAAATGGTTTTTCTGATCAATGGTTGTCTGATCATAGTCAACACCGAACTCTTCGTAAGCCAAAGCGAGTATTTTTGATTCGCCAATCTGGGACTCTACACGTAAGTCATAATCGCCGGCATCGTGCCATCCGCCGATATTCAATCCCGGCACATGATCCCCCGATTTATACTTAGTCAATGTAGAAGGCCCCTGAAGATACCCGTCGAAATGGTTGAGGCTTGTTGGTGCCATAAGGGCATCGTCCATATGGCAGTAGTCGTGCCACACCTGGTATCGGTCGTTGATACGCATATGGCACATTTGCACCGGTAGAAAATACTCCAACGTAGGCTGCCAAACATGACGGTCAAATATTTCTGCACTTATTTGAAAAGGTTCGGATTTCACACCCTGGTATTCCAATTGGTACATACCATTTTCCTTCACTTCCGTGAAATCAAAGGTCAGATAATTAAATCTAAGAAACGATCCCCAATTCTGAGGTGGGGCTGACTTAATAAACTTATTTGTACCGTCATGGTTGAATTTAATAAGTGACATTTCTGCAATTGCCTTGGCATTCTTGTCCATTTCCACGATAGCAATTTTCTCTTGACCGGGATGGTAACCAACCTGGGATATTTGAATAACGGGTTCATGAGTCCAGCCTGCTATTACAGATGGGGTTATCAGCCAATTCACTGCACCTTTTGTAGCGCCTGATTTTACCAGCGAGCGGATTACAAACCATCCATTGCTGTGTTCACCGCGCCCGTCAATTAGCATCAAATCACCATCAGGGTTTTCGATAGTCATTCGCTGGCGGTCTGATTCCGGTGCAACGACAAGTTTCGGTCCCGTGGCCATCGGGATCATCTGTAGATTTCCATCACTGTCAGGAGTCAATGGCCCATTGGCCTGCCTTGGAAAGACGCCCTGGTTGTCACCCAGAATGTAGGATTTTCCATAAAGAATCCCGGGAAACAGTTCGAAATTAAATCCCACTTTACCAATCCATTCTTCTGGCAGTGGCTTTTCCAAATCGACAATGATCCGAAAAGCCCGCCCTTCCGGTTTCACTTTAAGTGTATATGCAAACTGGAGATCAGGATATACAATCGGGTTAAAGCCCTTGAGATGCCGGGAAGAATCCGGATAGCTCATCTCGACCCAAACTTCCCCTGTATTTTTATCAACCTGGCGCTCACTGACTTTCGGTATGGGTTGCCACTGACCGGGTGTTGGTTCCAGGCGCAGGTCGCCATTTGTAGCCACCCGAAGACCGTTTTGTATCACGCTTACACCACCCTGATGTCCTTCGGGATAGAAATCATGCGCAAGCATCACGTTGAGACCAGGCATTTCAAGGTATTCCAGTTCGTTTAGTAACAATGCTTCATGATCAGGTATCTTTTTTTCTTCACAGGAAAAAAGCCCCATCGTTAAAAATACATTAGCGAGGAAAAAAATCTTAATCGTTTTCATTTTAAATGGTTTATGCGCTGTAAAACTAAACATAGAATTTGAGATTGAAACTTCATAGGAGAAAAAAGTGATTGGGTAAAACGGAAACCCGGTAGATCGGTGGATCAGTGGATCGGTGGATCGGTGGATATGAAATCCAGTACAGAGTACTAAGTATTAAGCACCAAGTTATTCCCACTTTCCCCTTTTACCCTTTACCTTTTACCCCCTTTTCAGATTGATAGGAGATTGAAGAAAGAGATTGATGGAAGATTGATATAAAATTGATGAGCGAGCTAATAATCACTCATAACCCATAATTCATAACTACTTTTGTTCTTTCTTTTTCCACTTTTCCACTTTTACCCTATACCCTTTACCTTTTACCCCCGTTTCAGATTGTTAGGAGATTGAAGAAGGAGATTGATGGAAGATTGATACAAGATAGATGAGCGAGCCAATAATAACCCATAATCCATAACACTTTTCCCCATTACCCATTACCCTTCACCGCTTTTGCGGAATAAACCATCGGCAATTTTCCTTCATAACCTTTGATATAATAGCCATTTTTTCCATCTGTAACCATATTCTGAAAGCAGTTATATGGTGAATAATCGAATTCTTCCATAGCTTGAATCACCATACCGTTGGAAAGCAAAGCCCCTATAACTTCAGCAATACTATGGTTCCATCCATAATCTACAGTAGAAATATCAGCGGCCCTATCGGAATAGGTACCGCTTTGTTGAGTTGTTATGACATCCTTGTTGAAGTAGGAATAATCGATCCGTGTAAACGCATCATCGAACATCCAAACGACAGGATGGAATTCAGCCATAAAAAAAGTACCGCCAGGTTTCAAATAATGCGTAACAATAGATGCCCACCGATCCATATCTGGCAACCAACCGATAACGCCGTAGGAAGTGAAGACAATATCAAATTTTTCGTTTAAATGATCCGGAAGATCGTAGATATTGGCGCATAGAAAACGAGCATCCAATCCCGCTTTTTCATTTATTTCACGTGCAAGGTAGATGGCGTTCTCCGAAAAATCCACTCCCGTAACTTGTGCCCCCAACCTCGACCAGGACAGGCTGTCCAATCCAAAATGGCATTGCAAGTGAAGCATGGACTTGCCATGAACGCTGCCTAAAGCGTCCATCTCAATAGAATTCAGCAGGTTTTTCCCGCGGAAAAATCCTTCCAGATCATAGAAAGTTGATTTTTCGTGTATGGGAGTTTTGGCATCCCAGCTTTTCCTGTTGGCTTCAAAATAGTTTTCTTCTGATATTTGTCCGGATGTCATGGATTTATATGGATTTATTATCTTCACGAAGGTAGTAAATAATATATCCCGGATATTCAAAACAGATGCACCTCAAATTCGACTATGTTCCGAAAAAATAATTTTATTAGCACAAGTCTTGAAAAGCGCGTTTTTCTCAATGTGCTCCTCATATCGATCGCTTCTGTACTTGGATTTTTGATCAATGCAATAGTAATACTGCATGATACAAACCTGATCATAACCAATACCATTGCATTGGTTTTGCTCATCACTATGTACCTGCTTTCCAGATTTAGGGATTTGTATCATTATCTGGTAATGCCATATGCGATAATCGCCCTGGCCGGGATAAACAGCGCGTGGTTTATATCCGGCGGCTACGTTAGTTCCACAAGCTATATTATGTTTGCTATTCTCATCATAGGCATTATTGTTACGCGCAACAAATACACTTTGCTGATTATAGTCATTATTTCGATGAATATCGTTGTGCTATACAGCCTTGAAATCCTCTATCCGGAACTCGCGGTTACATTTGACAAAAAAAAGGATATTGTGAGTCATGGTGTTGTGTTTCTGGCAGTCATGGTTATTATTAATTATCTGATCTTGCAATTGAAGGCCAGCTATGAGTATGAACGAAAAAAGACAATTGAAATAAATGACGATTTGAAGCGTAAAAACGAGGAAATAAACCACCAAAACACCATAATCCAATCACAAAACCTGGAATTGAAATCCTATTCTGAAGACCTGGAAAGAAAAGTAAACGACCGAACTGAACTTCTTTCCAACATGAACAAGGACCTTTCTGCACACAATCTCACTCTTGAACAATTCACGTTTATAACTGCTCATAACCTTCGATCGCCTGTAGCACAGATAAAGGGACTCATCCACCTGATCGGTCACGATGTTCGGTCTGGTGCAGATGCCGATGAAACGCTCCGACAATTGAACAAAAGCTCCGCCAACCTGGAAGAAGTAGTCCATGACATTACCCGAATCCTGAACATAAAAAAAGGCGGCGAAAAATTAGAAAGTATCCGGCTGAAGGAACAACTTGATCTGACCATGGCCATATTGGACAATGAAATTGCTGAAAAGAAGGCAGTCATTTCCTTTTCTGGTCGCGATGATTTATGCATCGACGGCATTCGGGCGTATGTTCAAAGTATTTTTTATAATCTCATTCACAATGCCATAAAATACGCTTCAAAGGATCGGCGCCCTCAAATTGATATCAGTTTTTCACTCGAACAGGGTCTCGTGGTTATTGTCTGTAAGGATAATGGCATAGGTATAGAAATGGATTACGCCAGCAAAAAGATCTTTCAACTTTACCAGCGGTTCAATACAGACTATCAGGGCAAAGGCTATGGCCTATTTCTTACAAAAACCCAGGTTGAAGCTATGCGCGGCGACATAACCGTGTCCAGCGTACTGAATAAAGGCACCACGTTTACGGTTCGCTTTCCTTTGTCGACCTAAGTGCTTTGCTTTGCCAAATAAAAATGAAATGGACAAAGTTTCGTTAAGCACCCGAACTCATATTATTCCTCTGTCCGTGTCCTGGATTCAAATAATTTGAATAGCAATGGTATCAGGGCTGCTGCACCACCAATAACTCCATTGAGTGTGCTGAAAAATTCCTTATCAGAAAAGAATAGTAGGACGCAAAGAGCCAGAATTACTGCAAAGATGATGAGCCGCCAGTTGTGCCAGTTTCCTGAGAGGCGCAGTGATTGCTTCAGTTGTTTAAATTCGCTGAGTTGATCATTACCTTTCAAAAAGGCTGTCCAGCCCATGTCAGCCAGTTGAAGTTTTTCCTCACTGTCTTTCAGGAGGCCTTTTCTAAGCATTCCTTCAACGACGGTCTGATTACTCGTGTTGATGATGGAGTTTTTTTCAAGATCGAACATTACCAGCTTTTCTGCACTGTTCAGGCACTTCCAAACATGTGTGTAATATCCGGAATTGTTACGTGCCAGTAACTCGGAGCAATCATCCACTTCCTGAGAATTTGTGTAATCTGATGTAGACCCGTTATCACTTGCTTCAAAATCACCTGGGTAAACCACGCTTACAAAATCAGTAAATAACCATCTTAGTGATTCCGCCTCTGTCTTTTCCGCTGCGACATCGACTTTTTTGATTTTAGTCTCTGCGCTTGCGGGAGGATCAAAGAAAGCAGCGAGTCCATTATCTATATGAACAATCGTTGTATTGTGGGCACGATATAATTTCTTCATGAGCAACAGCCGGTAATCGTCGAATTTCCTGACACCTGCACCATAATTAAATTCGGTAACCAGAACTGCGCCACCGGATTTTACTATTTTATTCAACTTTGCTTCAGTAAATATATCTGCACATGAAATCACGGTCAGTTTTTCACCGGAGTAAGCCTTCTCAATGTCATGAACGATATCTTCTTTTTGAAAACCTTCTATAATCAGTTTTTTGTTTTTAGCGAGCAGTTCGTTCATTGTGTAAGAACACACATTCTTTTTTACCCCAAACAAAAATTTAAGATGAAAGAGCTGGTCGAGGGTATGATGAACTATAAAATACCCAATGCATAATGCCAAGACAAAGAAACACCAGAATACAAGGCCATACTTGTTGAAGATTGAGGGCATGGAAAATCGTGGCAACACTGATGTAATATTAAAATGAGCATACACCGTGTTTTTGTTCGCTTTGGTGACGTTGAACCGCACAAAATCACAATCATTGGCATCGGTTTCATTGAGCCTTATTTTCTTCCATGACCATTCATCATCGGCAACCACGCCGGAAAGCAAGCCCCTGAGTTCTTCGTGATATCCAGTGATTACAGGTCTTGTGATCGTGTAGATTTCTGCATCAAAGCTACCAATGACCGGAGCCATCTGACCCGTTGTATCTGGCGCTTGTTTTAATTCCAGTACGGAACTATCGGTAATTGAATTATAAATACCATGAGCCTGCATGTAGCTGCGTTTTTTTTCAGCCTCTATTTCGCTCTTAAAAGTATCATTTAGGTTGTATGCCCTTTGGACATAGTCCTTATATAAGGAAAGTTGCATGCTTCTTAGCCACAGCCCTGCTTCATCCTGTTGTATTACTTTGAATAAATTAATCGTTGGAATAATAGCGAGACTGCATATCCAGATAAATAAAAAAATCCGGTAACAGGTAAGTCCTTTGAACCAATAGGGCATGCTAAAACTCTCATATTTTTGCAGCACGTATAGCGATAAAAGACCGATAACCGGAAAGAGCGATAACCAATAAATCTGAAACCACAGTACCGCTAATATCACAATTGCACATAATGGCAGGTAGTGTAAATAAATCTTCGACCATCGGCGGGGATCGATTTCTTTCGAATAATTCAGGAACCTCAGCAAAATATAATGCTGAAGGGATATGAAGGAAATGGCCAAAAAATTAAATATGAGCACCTTATGCAGACTATCACTATCACCTGATGAATAAAAAACTACCTGGATTAGCAAGAATAACAGTGTTAGGCAAAAAAGTCCAAAATAAAGTTCCCGGTTGGCACTGTGAAACCTAAGCCAGTCTATGATGCTTTTACCATACCTATATTTTCCCGTTACGGAGCCATAAAGCCATATCCCGAAAAACAGCATACCCAAAAGCAAGATGGTGGCCAATATTAGTGAAAAGCAAGTCATGATAACCCTGGCACTCCTCTCCCTGCTAAATTGCATATCGTAAAAAACAATGATGAAAAATGGCAAGTCCTGCACAGGCCTTATATGTGCGCGGTATTGGGTATCGTTGTATTGAATCCTCAGGTGCAATTCCTGATGATTCGTTATAGCCGCCTTCAGTTTAGCATTATTGCCTGTTTCATCAATGAAGTTCTCCATTAGGTTTTTTCGGGAGTTGGAATGAAACTGAACCGTGCCTGCTTCATCGATGATAACAAATCCATAACCATCTGGAACCACCGTATTCATCACCGATGATAATGGCGTAGTGAGCGCTGCGACGCTGATCACCTTCTTAATGGTATCATTTTCAGATAATGCCGATGATTTAACGGATATGGCGGCTTCACCAGTGGCCTTTGTCCAGCTATATATCGATTGCAGGTACATGTCACTATTCTGCAGCTTGGGATAAGACCAGCCCTTGCCTATATGAACTTTAGAGAAATAATCCCTGGAATCGATCCTTAACAGTTTTGGCTCAAGTTGATTGTCATTGTTTTCATATGAAATAAACTGAGTTATATAACCCTCTGCATCCACGAAGAGTATTTCATTGAAATTGTTGTAGGTAAGCTGACTACCAATCGAATCTGCATGAAATGTCCAGGTGGCCGTTTCAAGTTTTTTCGGATCTGTAATTAATTTTTCCTTCGGAAAATGCTGAAGTTGATTAAGGACATTATCTATTTCAGTCTTAAACCGGTCATGAACGCTGCCACCGAAGTGCTCAAGGTTATTATCAATCTGTTTTTTATCCACTATAAGGTAATGATGAATACTCATGGCTAGCAGGGTAAGTAATGCCCCGCCGAAAATCAGCGAAAGTGATGAACGCACAGCATCCGATACCTTGATCTGTTCATATTTGTTGATAAGCCATAGTTTCAATAAAGGCAGACACACAATCAGGTACATCAGTAGAATGCTGCCGGCAAAAAGCACATATGGGTTGAACTTCCGGGACCGCCCCAAAAATGTGTTTTTATCCATGAATCCAGCCAGGTAAACCGGATTTTCGTCAAAACTCAATCGTCTGACAAATACAAGATACTTTTCCGATCCGTACGAAGATTCGAAGTGAAATGGTCCGATGTTCTCATCCAGTAAACGGAAAAGTGTATCGGCCTTGTGCAGGGTCAGGCCGGAAAGCAATGAGTTGTAAAATGTGGCGGTACTGTCAAAAACCGATAGATTGGAAAAGAAATCATCATACATGACGCCTTTGAAAAAGTTATCAACAGAAATAATTCCGCCGATTCTATCTTGCTCAGGATATACATTGAAATAGCCATAATATTTCAGAGAATCACTGAAACCGAAGTCGCCAGGGCGGGTAAATAAGGTGTCTTTGTTGTTGTTGAATACTACTACAATTTCGGGATTCGAAAAAGACCTGTCGTTACTGTTATAGAATCGAATGCTATTATCATAATTGGACTTTTTATCCAGGATATTTTTGCTGATATTTTCAAGCACTCTATACCCACGTGAAATTATTTGTTCCTCCCGCTCCTTCACAATGAAGAAAAAATAATAGAAAAATACGCCTATAATAGCCGCTGCAGCAAATAGTAATAAAAAGCCTCCGGAAAAGCGTGTGGTGGTGCGTGTCATGGGTTCAGGTTAATAATTACCCTAAAAGCTACCCTTTTTTTCCAGAAATTCCAATATGACCCTTTTGAATTGCAACACGCCGTCGTCGGATACATATTAAACCCAACAAGATTTCGTTAATGATTCCGTGCGGCCATTCAAAACAAAGAGTATGAATTGGCAGTTGGAATGTAAATCGAACACACATGACACAATTAGAAGAATCGCAAAAGCAAAAACTCAGAAGCAATTACCTCGATCTCGTGCGAAAAAGTTTGCAAATCCAGAAAACAGGGAATATGCGTGCATTTACGACAGTGGCTAAGGAAGCAGAACATGTTGCCGAACAAATACAGAATTTGTCAAGGGCCCGACAAGGTTAGTGGATTTAGATTCCCTTGAAAAGTTCAACCGCTTCCTTGTACTGCGGGATCTGCACATTCCATCCAAACTTTTCGTGCAGAGTTTCGGCAAATGCAGTCGATGATTTCAGTTCGCCATGTACCACAAATGTAAGTTTGGGTTTATCCTGGAAGTTCGCCACCCATTGCAATAATTCCTCTTTGTCGGCATGGGCTGACAATCCTTCAATCTTTTCGACATGACAAACCACCGGAATGTCATAACCAAACATCTTTATGGATTCTTCGCCATCAAGAATGCGGCGGCCCCTCGTGCCTTCTGACTGATAACCGACAAAGAGCACGGTGTCGTTGGCATTTTGGAGGCGGTTGTACAAGTGGTGCAAGATACGGCCGCCGGTACACATGCCACTCGCGGAAATGATGATAGCATCGCGTTTAATGAAGTTCAGTTGAATGGAATCCTCCTGACTTCTTCTATATTGGAAATTAGGGTAATCAAAGACAAAGTGTTGCTGTGTGCCATTGGAATCATGGAGCTTATGATAGGCTGAAAACTGTTTGTGTAGAGCTGTAGCACTGATGGCCATGGGACTATCTATATAAACCGGAATATCCAGGATGGCCTTACTTTCAATCAGACTTTTTAAATAATACATCAACAATTGTGTACGGCCTACAGAAAAAGCCGGAATTAACAAGCAGCCCTGGCGCTCCAATGCACGGTTGACCACATTGGCGAACTCCTCCATCGGGTTATTCATGGGATTATCTCGATCGCCGTAAGTAGATTCAATGTAGAGAATGTCGGCATAAGGAACGGGCTCCGGGGCATAAAGCATCGGATCCTGATATCTCCCGAGGTCGCCACTGAAAACGATTTTTTTGGTCTGTTCATTTCCGTGTACAGTCATTTCCACAGTCGCAGCGCCAAGAATATGCCCCGCATTTCGGTATTGTATTGCTACGTTAGGATGAATGCTCAGTTCATGCTCGTAGGCTGTCGGCTTCAACAACGGGAACACACTCCTGGCATCATCTTCATCGTAGAGTGGTTTTGGGTCTTCGTGTTTGGAATAGCCCTTTTTCTTTGCCCAACGCGCTTCTTCCTCCTGAAGTTTTGCCGCATCAAGCAGCAGAATTTTCATCAATTCCATGGTCGCTTCAGTGCAATAGATCGGGCCCTCATAACCTTCCTTTACCAGTCTCGGGAGGTAACCGGTATGGTCGATATGAGCGTGGGTTATCACGATGGCGTCTATCGTTTTCGGATCAATTGGAAATGGCTCCCAGTTTAGCAAGCGTAGTTCCTTCAAACCCTGGAACATTCCACAATCGATAAGCACCCTGAAATTGTCGATTTCCAGCAGGTGCCTGCTGCCCGTCACCGTGCCGTCGGCTCCTAAAAATTTTGCCCTTACGTTCATAAAATAAAGTTATGGCATGATTATACCGCAAAATGTACTGAATTCAAAATAAGTAAGGCGAAATGAATGAAGATTGGGGGGATATTGCGAGAGATTGACGGGAGATTAACGGCACACTTCACTCATAACCCATCACTCATAACTTTTTCCTTCTCCTAAATAACATCCCGGTAAGGAAACACTTTAAACATCTCTCCCTTCTTAAAGAGTGATTCACCAGAAGGTAACTCAAGAAAGGCATTTGCTGAGGAAAGATTGGCATGATCCCCTGAGCCCTTTCCATCAACCGGTTTTGCCATCAATCGTCCATTGTTGTCGTGGTATAGACTTACCTGCAAAAAATAAGTTAATGGTGTGTTGACTTTGAAATCATCCGCAAGTGCCGCATGGTGTTGAAGAAAGTGATCATTTCCCAGTGATAAATGAAGCCAGGGAATAAAGTACCGGTGAAAGCATAAAAATGTGGAAACAGGATTACCCGGAAAAGCAAACACTACCTTTTTATTGGCTATG